>NZ_JBCGFC010000006.1:0-263822 GCF_038739615.1 Aeromonas sp. SER
CCGTCCGCCGCTCGCCGGCAAAAGTAGCAAGCTACTTTCCCGCTGCCGCTCGACTTGCATGTGTTAGGCCTGCCGCCAGCGTTCAATCTGAGCCATGATCAAACTCTTCAATTTAAGTTTGGTTGCCAATTAAGGCGGCTCAATGAATTGCTGAATTAACTGCTGCAACATAAAGTTGCTTTGGTCACTTCATCAGACATTGAAAATCAAAAATTGTTTTTGATGCTCGATGCTGTGAGTGCCCACACAGATTGCTTGATTCAAATTGTTAAAGAGCGATGCAGCTTTTGCTGCTGCGGGAGTGGCATTCTACTCAACCGCCTTCTCGAGTCAAGCCTTATTTGCAAAGGCTTTTCGAGGTTATCGACTCAGGCTTTCTGCGTTGCCGCTTGCCTTGTCGATGGAGGCGCATTATAGGGCTCCTGATCACGTTGGCAAGGGTGTTTTTGCATTAAATTCGCATTTCCTGTGCGACCGCTTACTTATTGTTCGAAACGATGATTTATTCCACGAAACAGCCCACCACAGTCGCCTCCGGCTATCTTCTTTAGTGCCTTCTCTACGACAAATCAGGGCCATCATGATTTGATCTCATCCCTCTATATCCTTGGTGATCGAGGTCACTCCTTCGGGTAACATAGCGCCCCTTTGCGATTCACACACTCTTGGGCTTTGGAGAGTTTAATGCCTTTTGCACTTGGCCAGCGTTGGATTAGTGATACAGAGACGGATCTTGGTTTGGGGACTGTCGTTGCTGTTGAAGGACGCATGGTTACCCTGTTGTTCCCGGCTACCGGTGAAAACCGCATGTATGCCAAAGAAGAGGCGCCGGTAACCCGGGTCAGCTTCAATGTGGGCGATCAGATTGCCAGTCACGAAGACTGGACCATGACGGTCGACGAAGTGCAGGAGAAAGATGGCCTGCTTATATATGTAGGTGTTCGCACCGACAATGATGAGCCGGTTGTCCTCAAGGAAGTGTTTCTCAACAACTTTATCAAGTTCAACAAGCCGCAGGATCGCCTGTTCGCCGGTCAGATCGATCGGATGTCCCGCTTTACCCTGCGCTACGAGGCGCTGGTCAACCAGCACAAGCGTCGTCGCAATCCGACCCGCGGTCTGGCCGGTGGCCGGGTCAGCCTGATCCCGCACCAGCTCTATATTGCCCACGAGGTGGGTCACCGCTACGCCCCGCGCGTACTGCTGGCCGATGAGGTTGGTCTGGGTAAGACCATCGAAGCGGGCATGATCATTCATCAGCAGCTGCTCTCCGGCCGCGCCCATCGGGTGCTGATCCTGCTGCCCGAGACGCTCCAGCACCAGTGGCTGGTCGAAATGCTGCGCCGTTTCAACCTGCACTTCTCCCTGTTTGACGAGGAGCGCTGCATCGAGGCGTTCGCCGATGCGGAAAACCCCTTCGAGACCGAACAGCTGGTGATCTGCAGCCTCGACTTCCTGCGCAAGAAGCGTCGTCGCTTCGAGCAGGTGCTGGAAGCCGAGTGGGATCTGCTGGTTGTCGATGAAGCACACCATCTGGAGTGGAGCGAAGAGGCGCCGAGCCGTGCCTATGAAATGGTGGAAGCGCTGGCCGAACAGGTGCCGGGCGTGCTGCTGCTGACCGCCACCCCGGATCAGCTGGGCCACCAGAGCCACTTCGCCCGTCTGCGCCTGCTCGACCCCGAGCGTTTCTACGACTACGACGCCTTCCTCGACGAGGAGCAGGCCTATGGTCAGGTCGCCAGCGCCGCGCAAGAGCTGCTGGATGGCGAGACCCTGAGCGACAACGCCAAAGCCATCCTGGCCGATCAACTGACCGGTCTGGATCTCGGCGATGCCGCCGCCCGTCAACAGGCGGTCGCCAAGTTGCTGGATCAGCACGGCACCGGCCGCGTCCTGTTTCGCAACAGCCGCGCCAATATTCAGGGCTTCCCTGAGCGTCACCTCAACGTCTACCCCATGCCGCTGCCGGAGCAGTACAAGACCGCCATCAAGGTGATGGGCATGATGGGTGGCAATGGTGGCGATCTGCAGACCCGTGCCCTGCGCTACCTCTACCCCGAGAAGATCTTCCAGCAGTTTGAAGGCGACAGCGCCAGCTGGACCCAGTTTGACCCGCGCGTCGACTGGCTGCTGGAGCTGCTGATCTCTGCCCGTCAGCAGAAGGTGCTGGTGATCTGCTCCGAAGCGGCCACCGCCATCGCGCTGGAAGAAGCCGTGCGCACCCGCGAGGGGATCCGCGCCGCCGTGTTCCACGAGGGGATGTCCATCCTCGAGCGGGACAAGGCCTCCGCCTATTTCGCCCAGCAGGAGGGTGGCGCCCAGGTGCTGCTCTGCTCCGAGATCGGCTCCGAAGGTCGCAACTTCCAGTTTGCCAGCCATCTGGTGCTGTTCGATCTGCCCCTCAACCCGGATCTGCTGGAGCAGCGGATCGGCCGTCTCGATCGCATCGGTCAGCAGAACACCGTCGAAATCCACGTTCCCTATCTGGAGGGTACCTCCCAGCGCGCCCTGCAGCTCTGGTATCACGATGGCCTCGATGCATTCGAGCAGACCTGCCCGACCGCCCGCCCGGTATTTGAAGCGGTGCGTGACGAGCTGTTCGAGCTGCTGGCCGCCAACACAGGTGATCAGGCGACCCTCGAAGCACTGCTGACCCGCACCCGCGAGTTGCACGAGCCGCTCAAGGCCAAGCTGGAACAGGGCCGCGATCGCCTGCTGGAGATCCACTCCAGCGGTGGCGAAGCTGCCAAACAATTGGTCGAGAAGCTGGCCGCCGAAGATGACGACACCGGCATGATCTCCTTCGCCCTCAAGATGTTCGACGAGATCGGCGTCAATCAGGACGATCGCGGCGAGAACGCGCTGGTGCTGATGCCGGGCGATCACATGCTGGTGCCCAGCTTCCCGGGCCTGCCGCAAGACGGCATGACCATCACCTTTGATCGCACCACCGCCCTGTCGCGGGACGATATGTCGTTCCTCTCCTGGGATCACCCCATGATGCGCGGCGGTATCGATCTGATCCTCGGCTCCGAGATCGGTGCCACCTCGGTGGCCCTGCTCAAGAACAAGGCGCTGCCGGTCGGTTCCATCCTGCTGGAGCTGATCTTCGTCGCCGAGTCTGCGGCTCATCCCCAGCTCTACCGCTTCATGCCACCGACACCGATCCGCCTGCTGATGGACAAAAACGGCAACAACCTCGGCGAGAAGGTGGCGTTCGATGCATTCAACCGCCAGCTGACGCCGGTCAACCGCCACCTTGGCAGCAAGCTGGTGACAGCATCCCAGCCGGTGATCCACGGTCTGATTGGCCAGGGTCAGGCGATTGCCGAAGAGCTGAAAGCCGGGATTGTCGACAAGGCCCGCGCCCAGATGGCGCAGACCCTGCAGCAGGATCTCGATCGTCTGGAGGCGCTCAAGGCGGTCAACCCGAACGTGCGCGACAGCGAGCTGGAATATCTGCGCAATCTGCAGGCAGAATTGCACCACCTGATCGACCAGACCCAGCTCAAGCTGGATGCCATCCGCTTTATTGTGGTAACCCATAACTGATAAAACGGTGAAATGGCCAAACCCAACGCAAGTTGGCTGCCATGCACTTTTTATCGTGGTAACCCATAACTGATGGGGGCTTGCCCCCGCTTTGACCAAAGATGCGAGACGCTATGTTTGTATACTCACCGCCCCTGGAACCCTGGCTCGATATCCTGTTCAAGGACAAGGACATCATGGTGGTCAACAAGCCCACTGGCCTGCTGAGCGTCCCCGGGCGCGGCCCCGAGAACGAAGACAGCGTGCTCCATCGGGTCAAGCAGCAACACCCCAAGGCGGCAGCCGCCCATCGCCTCGACATGGCGACCACCGGCGTGCTGGTGATCCCGCTCAACCCCAACTCCCACCGGGAGCTGAGCCGGCAATTCCGCGAACGGGAGACCGAGAAGCACTACCTCGCCTGGGTGTGGGGTGAACCGGAACAGGATGCGGGTGAAGTGGACCTGCCGCTCTGCGTCGACTGGCCCAACCGGCCGAAACAGAAAGTTGACCATGAGGAGGGGCGCCATGCCCTGACCCTGTGGCAGAAGCTGAAGGTGGAGAATGGCAACAGCCTGATCAAGCTGACCCCGATTACCGGTCGCTCCCATCAGCTGCGGGTCCATATGCTGGAGCTGGGTCACCCCATCCTCGGCGATAACCTCTACGCCAACCCGGATGCGCTGGCGGCGGCACCGCACCTTTATCTGCATGCGGCCAGTCTGACCATCAGCCACCCCCGCAGCGGCGAGCGGATGACCTTCGAGGCGCCAGCCCCTTTCCCGGTCTGAGCCTGACAGGTAACAGTCCAATAAAAGAAAGCCCCCATCGAGAGATGGGGGCTTTTTTATCGCTCAGACGCGGATATCGATATTGCTTCCGAGGGAAGCGCTGGCCGATGTCGGCGCAGCCGGAGCGGATTGCGCTGCGGTTTGCAGCAATTTCAGTGCGGATTCGCCCTCTTGGGTCTGCTGTTTTTTGGCCAGACTGGCCGCCATCAACGCAGAACCGAACGACGCATTTGCAGAGCTGGATATGTCCATAGGTTACCTCCTGCATCAAAGAGTATCGGCCGCCCTCAGCCAGACATGAGCAATCAATGGACAATAATCCGAACCGGGGCCCGGTTGCATGTAGATCGGGTGAATGCTTTGGAAGGGGAAAATCGCCCCGAAACCGCGCCAACTGGGCGTTTTGAGGGGTTACCAGCCATTCGATAAGCAAATGATGGCGGCAATATCATTTAAAAAAACAAATGATAAAAAGTGCTGCCAAGCCCCTCGAAAATGCCTATTCGAGGCCTGCGAGCTCCTCCGCCGTCATCGCCCGCAATACCCGACAGGGGTTGCCGGCCGCCACCACATTGGCGGGCACATCTTTGGTCACCACCGAACCGGCGCCGATGACGCAGTTGTCACCGATAGTGACGCCGGGGCAGATAACCGTACTGCCGCCAATCCAGACGTTGTGACCGATCCGTACCGGCTTGCCGAACTCGACCCCCCTGATGCGCGGCGCCACCGCCACCGGGTGAGCGGCGGTGTAGATCTGCACCCCGGGCGCCAGCAGCACGTTGTCGCCGATGTGCACCTCACAGACGTCGAGGATGGTGCAATTGACGTTGGCGTAGAAGTTCTCGCCGACGAAGATGTTGGCGCCATAGTCGCAAAAGAACGGCGGATTGATGGCACACTCCTGGCCGCGGCTACCGAGCAGCTCGTGCAGCAAAGCATCCCGTGCCGGTTTCTCCTGCCAGCTGGTGTTGAAGGTGTGATAGAGCCTGCGGCAGCGCTCGCGCGCCGCTTTCAGCTCGGGATCGCCCGCATCATAAGGCTCCCCCGCAACCATCTTCTGCCACTCGGCACCGCGCACCACCTTCTCCATTACCTACTCCATCAGCCAGATCAGGGATTCATAAGGGCGCAGCATACCCGATTGCGGTTGGGCCGGGCTATCCGGGTAGTTGCCGAGCAGCAGCCGACCTTGCCCGCTTTGCAGCTCGGCAGGCAAGGCAAACTCCACCGGCTCGCCGTAGAAGTTGCTCACCACCAGCAGGGTCTGACCGTTGGCGCGGCGGGCATAGGCCCAGATCTGCGGGTGCCCGGTCAGCAGCTCCTGATAATCCCCCTGAGTGAAGATGGGGTGCGCCTTGCGCAGGGCGATGAGATCCCGATAGTGCCAGAACACCGAGTTCTGGTCGGCCAGCGCCGCCTCGGCGTTGACCTCGGAATAGTTGGCAGCAGGCTTGAGCCAGGGCGTTCCGCTGGTGAAACCGGCATTGGCCGCAGCGCTCCACTGCATCGGGGTGCGCGAGTTGTCGCGGGACTTGGCACCGAGAATGGCGAGGATCTCGGCCTCGCTCATCCCTTCAGCCTGCTTGATGGCGAAGATGTTGCGGCTCTCCACATCCTGATAGTCATCGATGCGCTGATAGCCGGGGTTGGTCATGCCAATCTCCTCCCCCTGATAGATGTAGGGGGTGCCCTGCAAACCGTGCAGAGTGCTGGCCAGCATCTTGGCGGCCACAACCCGATGCTCGCCCTCGTCACCGAAGCGGGAGACTATGCGCGGCTGATCGTGGTTGCACCAGAACAGCGCCGACCACCCCTTGCCGTGCATGCCACTCTGCCAGTGGTTGAAGATGCGCTTGAGTTCGAGGAAATCGAACGGCGCCTTGGTCCACTTGTCGCCGTTGGGGTAATCCACCTTGAGGTGATGGAAGTTGAACACCATGGAGAGCTCGGAGCCATCGAGGGCACCATAGCGCTGGCAGTGCTCCAGCGAAGTAGAGGACATCTCCCCCACCGTCATGGCTCCCAC
The DNA here is from genome assembly GCF_038739615.1 of Aeromonas sp. SER. Taxonomy (NCBI): domain Bacteria; kingdom Pseudomonadati; phylum Pseudomonadota; class Gammaproteobacteria; order Aeromonadales; family Aeromonadaceae; genus Aeromonas; species Aeromonas sp. SER. The sequence goes on from NZ_JBCGFC010000006.1 coordinate 6,352, forward strand.
CGGGGCAAACACATCGCGGCTCACATCCTGCAGGAATTCGTGGATGCGCGGCCCGTCGGTATAGAAGCGGCGGCCATCGCCAATCTCGTCGTTCGGGAACGCCTGATCCTTGGAGATGAGGTTGATGACGTCGAGGCGGAAACCGTCCACCCCCTTCTTGGCCCAGAAGTGGATGATGTTTTTCACCTCGGCGCGCACCGCCGGATTTTCCCAGTTGAGATCCGCCTGCTCGCGGGCAAACAGGTGCAGGTAGAACTGACCGGTGGCAGAGTCCAGCTCCCAGGCGCTGCCGCCAAACTTGGATTGCCAGTTGTTGGGCACGCCGCCATCCACCGGATCGCGCCAGATGTAGTAGTCGCGGTAGGGGCTGTTTTTATCCCCCAGCGCCGACTTGAACCAGGTGTGCTCGGTGGAGGTGTGGTTGACCACGATATCCATCACGATACGGATGTTGCGCGCATGGGCGGCGGCCAGCAGCGCCTCGAAATCAGCCATGGTGCCGTAGGCGGGGTCGATGGCGTAGTAGTCGGCGATGTCGTAGCCGTTGTCCACCTGCGGCGAGACGTAGACCGGGGTCAGCCAGAGGGCATCGACCCCCAGCGTCTTGAGGTAATCGAGGCGGGCCATCATCCCCTTGAGATCACCGGTGCCACGGGCGCCGGAATCCTGAAAGCTCTTGGGATAGATCTGGTAAATCACGGCGCTCTGCCACCAGGGTGTTTGGCTCATGGCTCTTTCTCTTGTCACAAATTGAAATGGGAGAGGGCGACCCCTTGGGTCGCCCTGACAATCAGATTCAGGCGCTGGCTTCGGCCAGCTTGCCGGCTGCTTGCTGGCGCTTGTAGACCAGCAGGGTCAGCACCACCGGCACCACGATGGCGACCAGCATGGCGAGGGAGTAAACGGCCCAGTATTGCGGCTGGATGGAGAGGATGCCCGGCAGGCCGCCTACCCCGATGCCGTTGGCCATCACCCCGGCGAAACCGCAGATGAGGGCCGCAAGGCTGGAGCCCACCATGGCGCACAGCATGGGGAACTTGTACTTGAGGTTGATACCGTACATCGCCGGTTCGGTCACCCCGAGGTAGGCGGAGATGGCGGCAGGTACCGAGATCTCCCGTTCGTTCTCCTTGCGGCTAATCAGAATGATGCCGACGACCGCAGAAGCCTGGGCGATGTTGGAGAGGGCAATCAGCGGCCAGATCGGGGTGCCACCCATGCTCTGCATCAGCTGCAGATCCACCGCGTTGGTGGTGTGGTGGATGCCGGTGATGACCAGCGGCGCGTAGAGGAAACCGAACAGGGCGGCACCGATAGGGGCGAAGGAGCCGGTCATGGCGGCCTTGGCAGCGAAGCCGACACCGTCACCCAGCCAGCGACCGAACGGACCGATAAAGGCGTGGGCCACGATCACCGCCAGCAGCAGAGAAACGAACGGCACAATCACCAGATAGAGATAGGCCGGAATGATCCGCTTGAGGTTGGTCTCTACCCAGGCGAGGAACACGCCCGCCAACAGCGCCGGAATGACCTGCGCCTGATAACCCACCTTCTGGATCACGAACAGGCCGAAGTCCCACACCTCGGGAGTCTGCTGGCCGATGCCGTAGGCGTTCATCAACTGCGGCGACACCAGCGTGATACCGAGCACGATACCGAGGATCTCGGAGCCGCCCATCTTCTTGACCGCAGACCAGCAAACACCGACCGGCAGGAAGTGGAAGATCGCCTCGCCCAGCAGCCAGAGGAAGGCGTGCACCTGAGCCCAGAACTGGCTGATCTCGGTGAGGGTGTGGGTGCCATCGTCGAACATCTTGATGTCGCCGATGACGTTGCGAAAGCCCAGGATCAAACCACCGGTGATGATGGCAGGCAGCAGCGGCACGAAGATCTCCGCCAGATGGGAGATACCCCGCTCCAGCGGATTCATGTTCTGGCGCGCCGCCTGCTTGGCGGCCTCCTTGCTGCCACCGCTGACGCCGAGCTGCTCGGTCAGCGCCTTGTACCACTGCTCTACCTCGTTACCGATCACCACCTGGAACTGACCGCCCTGAGTGAAGCTTCCCTTCACCGCCGGGATGGTTTCGATGGCCTTGCTGTCGGCCTTGGCCGGATCGTTCAGGACGAAGCGCAATCGGGTCAGGCAGTGGCTGACGGTGGCGATGTTCTCCTTGCCGCCGATCTTGTCGATCAGGGTGGCAAGCTGCTGTGCGTTGATCTTGGACATGGGTCTTCCCTCTGTGACGCCATTGAATAGTGGTCTGCATCGCCCTTGCGAGCCACTCTTTGGGCTCGAGCGTTTTTGGTATCGTTCCCATTTAGCATGCCGACAATCTTGCCAGATCAAAATGGGAACGTTCCCAATTCGTGGCCAGCGTCACAAAAAGCGCGTTTTTTGTTCAGTCCGGAGTGATGGGGGTCACAGGGTACGGCAAGGGGCTATGGTCGCCAGCGGCGGCTGCTCCTGCTCGATCTGGCCGAGCAGCTGCCGCGCCGCCTGCTCCCCTGCCCCCTTGTAACCGAGATCCAGAGTGAGGGCGTTGGGAAAGAGGAAGGTGAACATGGGATTGTTGCCAAGGCCGGTCACCAGCACCTCGCTACGCCCCTGCTCTTGCAGGTATTTTGCCGCACCGATGGCGAGGGTGTCGCTGGCGCAGACCAGCGCGCCGGTGGTCAGGGTAAGCAGCTCGGCAGCCAACCGGTAGCCGCTCTGCAGGCTGAGATCGCCGAGGGCGCTACGCGCCGCCAGCCCCTGCTCGGCGCAGTAGCCGAGGTAGGCGTCGAGCCGGCGCTGGCCGGTGGTGAGGTCGGCGGTATCCACCCCCAGATAGGCGATATCGCGGATACCGCGGGCAGCGAGCTGGCCCAGCATGGTGTGCACCGCCCCGACATCGTCAAAACAGACCGAGGAGAAACCGGGATATTCGCGGGCAACCAGCACCAGCTTATCCCTGAGCGGCGCCATGGCGGCATAGTCGAGATCGTTGAAGGCAAACAGGATGATGCCATCCACTCCGCGCCGCTCCAGCACCGCCAGATGCTCCTGCACCTTGGCCGGAGAGAACTTGCTCTCCATCAGCACGGCGTCGTAGCCGCGCTGGTAGAGGGTCTCCAGCATGCCGCGCACCGCCTGATTCTCCGAGCTGGAGTCGAGCCGCGAGACGATGATCCCCACCACCTGCTGGCTCTGGCTGCGCATGGCCCGCGCCGACTTGCTCGGCACGAAGCCGTGCTCGGCGATGATCTGCTCCACCCGCTCGCGGGTCTCCTGCTTCACCTTGGGATCCTGATTGAGCACCCGGGAGACAGTCGACTTGCCGACCCCCGAGAGGCGGGCGATATCGAGGATGGTCAGTTTCTTGTCCATGGATTGACTCACTGGGGTTTGGCACAGGCGGTGGAAATTGCCCACATTGTTGTGATTAACCCCTGTGAATACAAGCCCATGGCGTTAGAATGCCCTTTTTGCCCCGCTTCGGACGGCGCATCAGGAGGACGCCCACCATGGATCTGCTGGCCAGTCTGCTCTTCTCCCTCTCCATCACAGGCCCCATCTGCGTGATCCTGCTGCTCGGCATCTGGCTCAAGCGGCTGGGGCTGCTGCCGGAGCCCTTCACCGAATCCGCCTCCCGGCTGGTGTTTCAGGTCACCCTGCCCGCCCTGCTCTTTCTCAGCATTCTTGGCACCAACTTCGCCACCATGCCGAGCCCCTGGTTTATCGGTTACGGCCTGCTGGCCACCGTCGCCAGCTATCTGGTACTGGAGCTGCTGGCGGGCCGCTTTATCGGCGAGCAGCGACTGCGCGGCATCTTCGTGCAGGGGAGTTTTCGCGGCAACAGCGCCATCATAGGGCTCGCCTACGTGCAGAACGCCTATGGCCACGAGGGGCTGGGGGCGGCAGCGCTCTACGTCGGCGCGGTCACCGTGCTCTACAACATCCTCGCGGTCATCACCCTCACCCGCAGCCTCGGCGGCGCGACCGGCATCCGCCCCATCCTGCTCGGCATCATCAAGAATCCGCTCATCATCGCCATCGTGGCGGCCCTTCCCTTCAGCCTGCTCGGCATCAAGATGCCGCAGCTGCTGCTCACCACCGGCAGCTACTTCGCCAACATGACGTTGCCGCTGGCGTTGCTCTGCACCGGCGCCTCCCTCAGTCTCGGCGCCCTGCGCGGCGGGGCGGCGCTGACCGGCTGGGCCAGCGTGATGCGGCTCTGCCTCATTCCAGCGGTGTTCACTCTGGGGGCGGCCCTGCTCGGCTTCAGCCATCTGGAACTCGGCATCCTGTTTCTTATCAGCGCCACCCCGACTGCCGCCGCCAGCTATGTGATGACCCGCGCCATGGGGGGCGACAGCGTGCTGGCAGCGAACATCATCGCCACCACCACCCTCGGCTCGCTGGTCACTACCAGCCTTGGGGCAACTCTGATGAATTACCTCGGTCTTATGTACTGACCCTGCCAGAGGAAACTGCCAACCTCATCGCCACTATGAACCTTGGCTCGCATGCCACCCATCCACCGACTGGGAACAATCCTGATGAACTATCCGGGGTTGATGTACTGACGGCTTGACCTTGCCGGAGGCGACAGCTTTACCCTTGTGCCATATCAACCGAGGAGAGCATTTATGACCATCGAACTCACCGTCTCCGGCATGTCCTGTGGTGGCTGCGCCGCCAGCCTGCAAAAAAGCCCTGCTGGCCCAGCCTGCCGTTACCACCGCGACCGTCGACTTTGCCAGCAGCAAGGCCGTCATCGAGAGCGCGCTGAGCAAGGCCGAGCTGATCGCCCTGATTGAAGCCAAGGGTTTCTCTGCGAGTTAAATTATCTCCATAGAGGTATAAAACAGGTTAAAAATCTGTACTCACCTGTCTTTTGGTGATTTTTATCACAGATATTGATGGTTATCTGGGCAAACTGGCTGCGATTATTCCAACCATAAGGATTTGCAGCATGACCCTACCGATCCGCAAGACCCTGCTCGCCGCCGTCGTCGGCCTGACCCTCTCCCCGATGGCCATGGCGCTGCCCAACGTGCACATTCTGGCGACCGGCGGCACCATCGCCGGAGCTGGCCAGTCCGCTACCCAGTCCAACTACGAGGCTGGCAAGGTGGCCATCGAAACCCTGATCGCCGCCGTGCCCGAGATGAAAAACGTGGCCGACGTGCAGGGTGAGCAGGTGGTGAAGATCGGCTCCCAGGACATGAACGACGAGGTGTGGCTCAAGCTGGCCAAGCGGGTCAACGAGCTGCTGGCCAAGGATGACGTGGATGGCATCGTCATCACCCACGGCACCGACACCATGGAAGAGACCGCCTACTTCCTCAATCTGACCGTCAAGAGCGACAAGCCGGTAGTGCTGGTCGGCGCCATGCGCCCCTCCACCGCCATGAGTGCCGACGGCCCGATGAACCTCTACAACGCTGTGGTGACCGCCTCTGACCCCGCCTCCAAGGGACGTGGCGTCATGGTAGCGATGAACGACACCGTGCTCGATGCCCGCGACGTCACCAAGACCAACACCACAGGCGTGCAGACCTTCGCCTCCCCCAACTTCGGCCCGCTGGGTTACATCCACAACGGCAAGATCGACTATCAGCGCAGCCCGGCCCGTCTGCACACCAGCAAGACCCCGTTTGACGTGAGCAAGCTCGACAAGCTGCCGCAAGTGGGCATCGTCTACAGCTACGCCAACGCCACCGACTTGCCTGCCAAGGCGATGGTGGATGCCAAGTTCGACGGCATCGTCAGCGCCGGGGTGGGTAACGGCAACCTCTACCACACCCTGTTCGACACCCTGGCTCAGGCGAGCAAGGATGGCATCCGCGTGGTGCGCTCCGCCCGCGTACCGACCGGCTCCACCACTCTGGATGCCGAGATCGATGACGCCAAGTACGGCTTCGTCGCCGCCGAGACCCTCAACCCGCAGAAGGCGCGGGTGCTGCTGATGCTCTCCCTGACCCAGACCAAGGATCCCAAGCAGATCCAGCGCTACTTCCAGCAGTTCTGACAGGGGACTCTGCAATCATGCCAAGGGCGGGATCTCCCGCCCTTTTCTCATCCCCCCGCGTCACGCCCTGCCCCTGCGAGATCAAATTAGCGAGCAGGATCACCCGCTTTCACAAGCACATCGCTGCCAAATTCATTACACTGCCAGCGATATTTTCTACTCAAGGAGTGCAGCTGCAGTATGGAACTGTTGATCCTGTTGGGATTGATCTTGCTTAACGGCCTCTTCGCCATGTCGGAAATCGCCATCGTCACCGCCCGCAAGGCGCGCCTTGGCAAGCTGGCCAATGAAGGAAGCCGCTCGGCGGCCATCGCACTCAAACTCGGCGAAAACCCGACTCATTTCCTCTCCGCCGTGCAGATCGGCATCACCTCCATCGGCCTGCTCAACGGTATCTATGGCGAATCCCTGCTGGCGCAGCCCTTCTCCCTCTGGCTGCAGGAGTGGGGACTCTCCCCCAAGAGCAGCGGACTTATCGCCACCGTCATCGTGGTGGTGGGGGTGACCTACCTCTCCATCGTGGTCGGTGAACTGGTGCCCAAGCGGCTTGGCCAACTCAGCGCCGAGCGCATCGCCTGTATGGTGGCGCGCCCCATGCTGTGGCTTGCCATCATGACCCGCCCCTTCGTCTGGCTGCTCTCGGCATCCACCAACACCACCTTGCGCCTGCTGCGGGTCAACCAGAATGGCAACGCCAACGTCACCGAGGAGGAGATCCATGCCATGCTGGTAGAGGGGTCGGAAGCCGGGGTGATCGAGGATCACGAACACACCATGCTGCGCAACGTGTTTCGTTTAGACGAGCGCAGCCTCTCCTCCCTGATGGTGCCGCGCAGCGATATCCGCTATCTGGACCTGGCGCTGCCGCTGGAGGCCAATCTGCAACGGCTGGTGGAGTATCGTCACAGCTTCTTCCCGGTCTGCGACGGCAGCTTGTCGGATCTGGTGGGGGTCATCAACGTCAGCAAGGTGCTGCACGCCTACATCAAGGGAGAGCCCATCGTTCTGGCGGCCCTGACCGAGGATTGCAGCCTGCTGCCCGAGACCCTCAACGGGGTCGAGCTGCTCAACCACTTCCGCACCCACAGCGAACAGATGGTGATGGTGGTGGACGAGTATGGCGAGCTGCAGGGGCTGGTCACCCAGCAGGATCTGCTGGAGGCGCTGGCCGGGGATTTCCAGCAGGAGGATGGCGAGGACAACTGGGCATTCCAGCGCGCCGACGGCAGCTGGCTGCTCGATGGCCTGATCCCGCTGCCCGAGTTGAAGGACTGTCTGGAGCTGGTTCGCCTGCCGGAAGAAGAAAAACATCACTATCACACCCTCGGAGGGCTTATCATGCTGCTCCTTGGTCGTGTTCCACACACCGGCGATCTGGTGACCCTGGAACAGTGGCAACTGGAAATTGTTGACATGGATGGTCTGCGCATCGACAAGGTGCTCGCCATGCCCTTGACCGATCAACCCAGCTAACCTGCGGAGTTTGCAAGTATGGAGCGGTTTTACCAACTGGCTCACGCCTTTATGCATCAGGATCTGGTGACCCTGTCCGATCCCAAGATGGCCTTCATGGTTTGCGCCGTCTTACTGACCTTTCTGGTATTGGAAAATGGCTTTATCCCCACCGCTTTCCTGCCCGGCGACAGCCTGTTGATCCTGACCGGCGTCCTCATCTATCAGGACGTGCTCTCCTTCGGGGTGATCCCGCTGCTGATCATGGCCACCTTCGTCGGCACCTGGCTCGGCTACATGCAGGGGCGTTTCCTCGGCCATACCCAGCTCTACCACCGGTTGCTCTCCCATGTGGAAGAGAAGCACCAGCAGAAGGTTTACTACCTGCTGGACAAATACGGGATCATCACCCTGATCACCGCCCGCTACATCGCCTTCGTCCGCACCGCCTACCCCTACATAGTCGGCGCCACCGAACTGCCGCAGGGGCGCTTTCTCATCGTCAATCTGATCAGCTCCATCATGTGGATCTGCCCGCTGGTGGGCTTCGGCTACTACCTGAGCCACACCAAACTGGCGGCCGAATATCAGTCCCAGTTCCTCAGCATCATCATCTACCTGCCGGTGGTGCTGCTGGTAGGTGGCGTCATCGCCCTCATCTGGCGCTGGATCAGCAAGCGCAAGTCCACCCGGCCCCAGAACTGACGCCGGCTGACCATGCCTGCACGAAGAGCCCTCCCATGGAGGGCTTTTTTGATCCCGCTTTTGCGCAAAGCGCAGAAATAGTCTCGATCGCCCCTTGTAAAGCCCGGTCAAAAATGAGTGAATCTAGCGCCTTTTTTCGATGGGAATGGAGTCGGTAGTATGCGGTGTCGGATTCGCGCAGTTGCGCTGGTTGTCGGCTTGATGGGAATGCTGGGATTGCCTGCGGCGGGTGCCGCCCCCAGCCCTGCCAAGCTGGATGTACGCTCGGAAAGCGCACTGGTGGTAGACGTCAACTCGGGCAAGACCCTTTATCAGAAGAATGCCAACAAGGCCCGCCCCATCGCCTCCCTCACCAAGCTGATGACGGCGCTGGTGGTACTGGAAGCCCGGCAGAATCTGGATCAGATCATCACGGTCGACAAGGATGACATCGACCGGGTCAAGCACACCCACTCACGCATTCGCATGGGCACCAAGGTGACCCGCCGCGACGCCCTGCATCTGGCGCTGATGTCCTCCGAGAACCGGATGGCCTCGGCCCTCGGCCGCCACTACCCGGGCGGCCGCAGCGCCTTCGTGCGCGCCATGAACAACAAGGCCCGTCAGCTGGGCATGCGCAATACCCACTTCTACGACTCCACCGGCCTCTCGACCCGCAACGTCGCGACCGCGCAGGATCTGGCCAAGCTGGTGGCTGCCGCCTATCGCCAGCCGCTGATCCGCCAGTTCACTCAGGACGAGAACCGCGAGATGCGTTTCAGCACCCCAGCCTACAGCCTGATGTTCAACAACACCAACCCGCTGGTGAAAAACCCGGATTGGGATGTGCGCCTCTCCAAGACCGGTTTTACCGATGAAGCGGGCCGCTGCCTGGTGATGCGGGCCAAGCCGGACAACCGCGAGCTGGCCATCGTGCTGCTCAACTCGGTGGGCAAACGCACCCCGGTCGGCGATGCCAACCGCATTCGCAAATGGCTGAAAAGCTGAGTGAATCACTCCTACTGAAAAAGGATGCTGCAGCATCCTTTTTTATTGCCCCCAAACCGCGCAGGAGCGTGTTAAAGGCATTTAGCGATAGTGAACAGGTATCCACGCATGCAAGATCAGCCACAGCAAACAGCGAGGTTTTGACGCTGTAGGCTAACGAGGGGAAACGGGCAGGAAGAAGTGGGAATACGGGTGTTGCAGCAAGCTGGGAAGAGGCCGTTGCAGTACCATTAGCGGGAACAAGCGAGATGGTAGAGGGTGGAAAATACTCATAAAAAAACAGCCCCGACCGAAGTCGAGGCTGTCTGTATGGTGCGCCCGAGAGGATTCGAACCTCTGACCACCTGGTTCGTAGCCAGGTACTCTATCCAGCTGAGCTACGGGCGCTCACAACTTGTAGCACTACTTGAAATATGGTGCGCCCGAGAGGATTCGAACCTCTGACCACCTGGTTCGTAGCCAGGTACTCTATCCAGCTGAGCTACGGGCGCTCATAAATTGTTGCACTGCTTGAAACATGGTGCGCCCGAGAGGATTCGAACCTCTGACCACCTGGTTCGTAGCCAGGTACTCTATCCAGCTGAGCTACGGGCGCTCATAAATCATTGTATTTGTTTGAAATGGTGCGCCCGAGAGGATTCGAACCTCTGACCACCTGGTTCGTAGCCAGGTACTCTATCCAGCTGAGCTACGGGCGCCCTGTTTTCAAACGATAAAAAAAGCTTACTCAACAGTAAGCCTTTTTCAGTGCTGACTTGCTGATGGCCAACACATGACTCCAAAGAGTCGAATATGGTGCGCCCGAGAGGATTCGAACCTCTGACCACCTGGTTCGTAGCCAGGTACTCTATCCAGCTGAGCTACGGGCGCAAAATGGCGGAGAAGGGGGGATTCGAACCCCCGATGCGGGTATAAGCCGCATACTCCCTTAGCAGGGGAGCGCCTTCAGCCTCTCGGCCACCTCTCCGTTTGCGGGGCTGATAATACTTCACAGGGATTTTTAGTCAAACACTTTTTTGGAGAAAAAAGCGTGTTCGCTCAGCATTTGGCCAAAGCGTGGAATATTCAAACAATATCGACACTTATCCCGCTCTTTTGCACCTTGCAGCGCGGTTTTGCCTGGCCTTAAAAAACAAAAGGCGACACATGAGGTGTCGCCTTGTCACAGCCATTAAAGCCGCTTAGAAGCCGGATTGACCCGGTACTTTCTCAGCCTGGATGCGCTGGTAGATCTCTTCGCGGTGTACGGAGACCTCTTTCGGCGCGTTAACACCGATACGGACCTGGTTACCTTTAACGCCCAGTACGGTGACAGTCACTTCATCACCAATCATCAGGGTTTCCCCTACACGACGAGTCAAAATAAGCATTCGCTTGCTCCTGTATCCTGTTTTGTTTTTATATCGATATGCGACATTATCTTACAAAGATACCGATATGGTAAATGGTTGAAACTAAATCAATCAGCGATTGTTAGCCCAAAGGCTGCTCTTGGGGCGCTTGATCCAATCCAAAAGCGGCGTGCAGGGCCCGCACCGCCAGCTCCAGATACTTCTCGTCAATCACCACCGAGATTTTGATTTCAGAGGTAGAAATCAACTGCATGTTGATCCCCTCCTCGCCCAATACCTTGAACATGGTGCGCGCAACACCGGGATGGTTCCACATGCCGACACCGACAATGGAGACCTTGGCAATCTCGCCATTCCCCTGCACGCAGGAGGCACCCAGCTCAGTGGCGGTCTCCTCCAGCAGCGCACGGGCACGGCGGTAGTCGTCACGATTCACCGTGAAGGTGAAGTCGGCGGTGCCATCTCCCAGGGTATTTTGCACAATCATGTCGACATCAATGTTGGCGTCGCTGATCGGGTTCAGGATCTGCGCAGCCACGGTCGGTCTGTCCGGCACACCCAGAATGGTCAGGCTGGCCTCGTTGCGGTTAAAAGCGATCCCGGATACCAGGGGAGCTTCCATCCTCTCACCTCCATATGTGATTAAGGTTCCCTCTCCGTCGACAAAGCTCGACAGCACCCGCAGCGGGACGCGGTACTTGCCCGCAAACTCCACCGAGCGGATCTGCAGCACCTTGGCGCCGAGACTGGCCATCTCCAGCATCTCCTCGAAGGTGATGGTGTCGAGACGACGAGCCTTGGGCTCGATGCGCGGATCCGTGGTGTATACCCCATCCACATCGGTAAAGATCTGGCACTCATCGGCCTTGATGGCCGCCGCCACGGCAACTGCCGTGGTATCCGAACCGCCGCGGCCCAGCGTCGTGATGGCGTTATGCTCGTCACGGCCCTGGAAACCGGCGATCACCACCACCTTGCCCGCAGCCAGTTCGGCATGAACCAGCTCGGTGTCGATGTGGGTGATGCGCGCCTTACCATAGGCGGAATCGGTATGAATCCGTACCTGATCGCCAGTCATCGAGACCGCCGGGCAACCGCGTTTGTTCAACGCGATGGCCAGCAGCGCTATGGTGACCTGCTCACCGGTGGAGACCAGTACATCCATCTCGCGCCGGTTGGCATCAGGATCCAGTTGCTGGGCCATGCCCAGCAACCGGTTGGTTTCGCCCGACATGGCGGAGACAACCACCACCACGTCGTGTCCCTGGGCGCGGGTCTGCTCGACCCGCTCAGCTACCGCCTCGATCCGCTCCAGTGTGCCGACCGAGGTGCCGCCGTACTTCTGTACATAGAGTGCCACAGATCACCTCGCCCGATTACAGGCGCTCTTCCAGCCAGGAGTGAACGGATTGCAGCGCTGCCGGCACCGCCTCAGGCTGGGTACCACCCGCCTGTGCCATGTCCGGACGGCCACCGCCCTTGCCACCCACCTGCTGGGCAACCAGATTGACCAGCTCACCGGCCTTGACCTTGCCGGTCAGGTCGTTGGTGACGCCCGCAATCAGGTTGACCTTGCCATCGGCACAGGTTGCCAGCAACACAACACCGGACTTCATCTGGTTCTTCAGCTCGTCCAGCATGCCGCGCAGGGATTTCGGATCGGCCCCTTCCAGCGCTGCAACCAGCACCTTCTGACCGTTGATCTCGATCACCTGACCCAGCAGGTCGTTACCGGCCTGAGCAGCCAGCTTGGCCTTGAGCTGCTCCAGCTCGCGCTCCATCATCTTGGCCTTGTCCAGCATCTGGCGAACCTTGTCGGCGATGCAGAACTGGTCGCCTTTCACCAAGGCAGCAGCCTCTTCGATCTGCTCGCCAACCTGGTGCATGAAGTCGATGGCCGCTTTGCCGGTCACCGCTTCGATACGGCGCACGCCAGCAGCGATACCGCTCTCGGCGATGATCTTGAAGAAGCCGATATCACCGGTGCGCTTGGCGTGAGTACCGCCGCACAGCTCGGTGGAGTAGTCGCCCATGCGCACGACACGCACGTCGTCTTCATATTTTTCACCAAACAGCGCCATGGCACCGGCGGACTTGGCCGCTTCCAGATCCATCAGCTGGGTGGTGATTTCGTGGTTGGCGCGGATCTGGTTGTTGACCAGCTCCTCGACCCGGCGAATGGTCGCCATGGTCAGCCCCTCGAAGTGGGAGAAGTCGAAACGCATGCGCTCGGCTCCAACCAGAGAACCTTTCTGGGTGACGTGCTCGCCCAGAGCCTGACGCAGGGCAGCGTGCAGCAGGTGAGTTACGGAGTGGTTCAGGGCGATGGCCTGACGACGGTCAGCGTCCACCACGGCCTCAACCTCGGCCCCTTTCTCCAGGGTGCCCAGCTCCATGTAGCCCTTGTGGATGATCGCCTTGCCCGCTTTCAGGGTGTCGGTCACGGCAAAGATGCCATCGTCCACTTTCAGGGTACCGCTGTCGCCAATCTGGCCGCCGGACTCGGCGTAGAAGGGGGTCTCTTCCAGCACGATGACCGCTTCGTCACCGGCGATAAGACCGCTCACCTCTTCCACACCCTTGTAGATGCCGACCACGCGAGTGCGCTCGCTCAGGGTCTTGTAACCGGTGAAGGGGGTCTCGAAGTCGAGCTTGAGCATCTCGTTGTAGTTCACGCCGAAGCTGGACGCTTCCTTGGCACGAGCACGCTGCTTCTCCATCTCGGCCTTGAAGCCCTCTTCGTCGATGCCGATCTCGCGCTCGCGCACCACGTCGGCAGTCAGGTCGGCCGGGAAGCCGTAAGTGTCATAGAGCTTGAACACCACTTCGCCCGGAATAACCTTGGCATCGCCCAGGTTGGCCAGAGCGTCTTCCAGCAGCAGCAGACCGCGATCCAGCGTGCGGACGAACTGCTCCTCTTCGATGCGCAGCACACGCTCGACCAGCGGCAGCTGGGCGATCAACTCGGCAGCGACATCCTTCATCTGCACTGCCAGCTCGGCAGCCAGTTTGTAGAAGAAGACATCGGTAGCGCCCAGCTTGCGACCGTGACGAACGGCGCGGCGGATGATGCGACGCAGCACATAGCCACGACCTTCGTTGGACGGCATCACGCCATCTGCCACCAGGAAGGCGCAAGAGCGGATGTGGTCAGCAATAACGCGCAGGGACTGGTTGCTCAGGTCGGTGGTGCCGACAATCTCGGCCGCTTTCTTGATCAGCGCCTGGAAGATGTCGATTTCGTAGTTGGAGTGCACACCCTGCATGATGGCGGAGATACGCTCCAGACCCATGCCGGTATCCACGGACGGACGCGGCAGCGGCTCCATGGTGCCGTCAGCCTGACGGTTGAACTGCATGAACACCACGTTCCAGATCTCGATGAAACGGTCGCCATCCTCTTCCGGTGAGCCGGGACGGCCACCCCAGATGTGATCGCCGTGGTCATAGAAGATCTCGGTGCAGGGACCGCACGGGCCGGTATCGCCCATCGCCCAGAAGTTGTCGGAAGCGTAAGGGGCGCCCTTGTTGTCACCGATGCGCACGATGCGATCGGCCGGGACACCGACCTCTTTTTCCCAGATGTCGAAAGCTTCATCGTCAGTCGCGTAGACGGTCACCAGCAGGCGATCTTTCGGCAGCTGCAGCACCTCGGTCAGGAAGCCCCATGCAAACTTGATGGCATCCTGCTTGAAGTAGTCACCGAAGCTGAAGTTGCCCAGCATTTCGAAGAAGGTGTGGTGACGAGCGGTATAGCCGACGTTTTCCAGATCGTTGTGCTTACCACCGGCACGCACGCAACGCTGGGAAGTCGTCGCGCGATTGTAGGCACGCTTGTCTGCGCCAAGGAACACATCCTTGAACTGGTTCATACCCGCGTTGGTAAACAACAGGGTCGGGTCGTTATGCGGTACCAGCGAGCTGGAGGAGACAACCTGGTGCCCCTGGGAACGGAAATACTCGAGAAACGCAGCGCGAATCTCTGACGTGGACATATACATGGAAAATCCTGCTTGATTCGAATACGGACTTTTAACCGCATTAATGTAAGTTTTCTGCGGGGTAAAGTAAAACGGACAGGGCCGCCACGGGCGAAAAAGCGCACATAAACGGGCCAGAAAAGAGCGCCGCTGCCCACAGTGGCTTTTTTCACTGTCGAGAGGCAAAAAAGCAGCGCATAAAGAGGGATGAGATGAACAAAAGGCGGCTTTTTCGGGATTGCGCTCGCAAGCTACTGAGCCGGCAGGAAAAACATACAAAAAGGAGAGCTGAAACGACTGTTGCCACGCAGTGGCGTTACTCCTCTCGCTCCTGCAGGGCCGAGATGGCATAACGGGCCTGATCCTGGGTAAAGCCGCGCCCCAGCAGATATTTGAGCCACTTCATCCGCAGCTTGAAATCGGCCAGATCGGCAATTTTTGCCCGTCGCTCCAGCAGAGCGAAGGCGAGCTCAAACCAGTCCAGCTCCGGCTGCTCGAAAGCGGCATCGATCTGGCCATCGTTCAGTCCCTTGCGACGCAGGTCGAAACGGATCTTGAGCGGGCCATGTCCCTTGGCGGCACCGGCCCGCACCGCCATGGCACCATAGCGTTCGTCATTGACCCAGTTATAACCGCGGCAGTAGTCGACCACCGCCTCGATCACCTCTTCCTGATAGCCCTGCTGGCGCAAGCGTCTGGCCAGCTCCGACTCGGCACTCTCGCGGCGGGCCAGACTGCGCATGGCATAGCCGCGGGCAGCGGCCAGCTGTTCGGCAAAGGTCGGCTCGGCGGGCTCGAGCGGTTCGGTCACGGATTCATCTACCATCATAAATAACAAGGCCGGGTATCTACCCGGCCTTCCTTTGTTCCTTATTCGAACTCTTGTTCGCTTTCGGCATCGAACTCTTCTGCCTCAACCGATGCAGCCTTGTCATCGACAGGTACGGCACCGGAGAGCAGCAGCTCGCGCAGCTTGGCTTCCACTTCGCCAGCCAGCGCCTTGTTCTCGGCGAACAGTTTCATCACGTTGGCCTTGCCTTGACCAATCTTCTCGCCGTTGTAGCTGTACCAGGCACCCGCCTTGTCGATCAGCTTGTGCTTGACGCCGAGATCCACCAGCTCGCCCTCTTTGGAGATGCCGGCACCGTAGAAGATCTGGAATTCGGCCTGCTTGAAGGGAGGAGCCACCTTGTTCTTCACTACCTTGACGCGGGTCTCGTTACCGACCACTTCGTCGCCTTCCTTGATGGCGCCGGTACGACGGATATCCAGACGCACGGAGGCGTAGAACTTGAGCGCGTTACCACCGGTAGTGGTCTCCGGGCTGCCGAACATGACGCCGATCTTCATCCGGATCTGGTTGATGAAGATGCACAGGCAGTTGGCGTTCTTGATGTTGGCGGTCAGCTTGCGCAGCGCCTGGGACATCAGACGGGCCTGCAGGCCAACGTGGGAGTCACCCATCTCGCCTTCGATTTCCGCTTTCGGAGTCAGGGCCGCCACGGAGTCGACGATGATGACGTCAACGGCGTTGGAGCGAACCAGCATGTCGCAGATCTCCAACGCCTGTTCACCGGTATCCGGCTGGGAGATGAGCAGGTCGTCGACGTTGACGCCCAGCTTGGCGGCATAGATGGGATCCAGCGCGTGCTCCGCATCGACGAAGGCACAGGTCTTGCCCTTCTTCTGGGCTTCGGCGATCACCTGCAGGGTGAGGGTAGTTTTACCGGAAGATTCCGGGCCGTAGATCTCGACGATACGACCACACGGCAGACCACCGATCCCCAGCGCTACGTCCAGAGAGAGGGAGCCAGTGGAGATGGCTTCGATATCCATGGTCTTGCTGTCGCCCAGACGCATGATGGAGCCTTTGCCGAACTGCTTTTCAATCTGACCCAGCGCAGCCGCCAGTGCCTTCTGTTTGTTCTGATCCATGCCAATCTCCGCTGGAAATCGTGAGTAAAAAATGAAGTTGGGCTAAGTATACTGTCTATTCATACAGTATCAAGCCCAATTTATCTGAGCAGGGCCAACAGACCCGACAAGGCCTGTCTCACCGCCTGCTGGCGCACCTGCCGGCGATCCCCGTCGAAGCGGGCCAGCAGGGAGTGGTGGCGGCCATTGCTGTCGGCCCATGCGAACCAGACAGTGCCGACCGGCTTGCCCTCGGTGGCGCCGCCGGGGCCGGCGATGCCGCTGATGGCAACGCTGATGGAGGCAGACGAGTGCGCCAGCGCGCCACGGGCCATCTCCAGCACCACCGCCTCGCTCACCGCGCCGTGCCGCTCAAGGCTCTCGCGGCTAACTCCCAGCATCTGCTGTTTGGCCTCGTTGGTGTAGGTGACAAAGCCGCGATCGAACCAGCCGGAGCTACCCGCGATGTCGGTGATGGCCGTAGCCACTCCACCGCCGGTACAGGATTCGGCGGTCGCCGCCAGCCAGCCCCGCTGACCAAGGGCCCGCCCCAGCTCGATGGCGAGGTGCTCTATCTCTGCGTCCAGTTTCATCACCGCTCCTTCTGATGCGTGGAAAGGGCACATTATGCGATCCCGCCGCAGCCCCTCGCAACTGAGCTGATTGTCACAAGGCTGATGACGCGCATCAGCCAAATGGTGGCGCGAGCCAACCTCCCCCGGCGCGGCGCTTATGTGTAGAATGGCGCCATCAAGCTCAAGGCTCATCACCGCAGACCCGGGCCCGCAGAGGCCCCTTCTGGAATAGAACATGACCGCACAACACCAAGCTACTGGCGCTGCGCCAAGCGCCAATCTCAGCGCCCACACGCCCATGATGCAGCAGTATCTGACCCTCAAGGCCGAGAACCCGGAGATCCTGCTGTTCTACCGGATGGGCGACTTCTACGAGTTGTTCTATGACGATGCCCGCAAGGCCTCCCAGCTGCTCGATATCTCCCTGACCAAGCGCGGCCAGTCGGCCGGTAGCCCCATCCCGATGGCAGGCGTGCCCTATCACGCCATCGAGGGTTATCTGGCCAAGCTGGTGCAGCTCGGCGAATCGGCCGCCATCTGCGAACAGGTGGGGGATCCCGCCACCAGCAAGGGGCCGGTGGAGCGCAAGGTCATTCGCATCATCACCCCGGGCACCGTCTCCGACGAGGCACTGCTCAGCGAGCGACAGGACAACCTGATCGCCGCCGTCTATCACGATGGCCGCCGCTTCGGCTACGGCACCATGGACATTGGCTCCGGCCGCTTCTTCATCAACCAGTTCGAGAAGGAAGAGACCCTGCTGGCGGAGCTGCAGCGCACCAATCCGGCGGAGCTGCTCTACCCCGAATCCTTCGCCTTCCTGCACCACGTCGAGGGACGCCGCGGTCTGCGCCGACGCCCGGAGTGGGAGTTCGAGCTCGGTACCGCCCGCAAGCTGCTCTGCCAACAATTCGGTACCCAGGATCTGGTGGGCTTTGGCGTCGAACAGAGCGAGACCGCCCTGTGTGCTGCCGGTTGCCTGATGCAGTACGTCAAGGACACCCAGCGCACCGCCCTGCCCCACATTCGCAGCGTGCGCCTCGAGCAGCCCGATCACGCGGTCATCATGGATGCCGCCACCCGCCGCAATCTGGAGCTGACCCAGAATCTGGCCGGCGGTCACGACAACACCCTCTCCGCCGTGCTCGATTGCACCGCCACGCCGATGGGCAGCCGGCTGCTCAAACGCTGGATCCACCAGCCGATCCGCGATCGGGTGATCCTGAAAGGTCGCCAGAGCACCATCACGGAGCTCATCGAGCAGAACCTCTATGACGAGTTGGGTGGTCTGCTACGTCAGGTCGGCGATGTGGAGCGGGTGCTGGCACGCCTCGCCCTGCGCTCGGCCCGTCCGCGCGACCTCACCCGGCTGCGGCAGGCTTTTGCCCAGCTGCCCGAACTGCAGCGCCTGCTGGCGGAGAGCGAGCACGAGGCGGTGCAGCAGCTGCGCGAGCGGGCCAGCACCTTCCCCGAGCTGCTGGACCTGCTGGAACGCGCCGTGATGGAGGTGCCGCCGGTGCTGATCCGCGATGGCGGCGTGATCCGTGAAGGGTTCAACGCCGAGCTGGACGAGCTGCGGGATCTGGCCAACGGCGCCACCGCCAGCCTCGCCCGCATCGAGGAGCGGGAGAAGCTGCTGACCGGCATCAACACCCTCAAGGTGGGTTACAACAAGGTGCACGGCTTCTATATCGAGGTGAGCCGCGCCAACAGCCATCTGGTGCCGGCCCACTACATCCGCCGCCAGACCCTCAAGAACAACGAACGCTACATTATCGACGAGCTGAAAAAGTACGAGGATCGGGTGCTCACCGCCCAGGCGCAGGCGCTGGCGCTGGAGAAACGCCTCTACGAAGAGCTGCTCGATGCCCTGCTGCCGCATCTGGGCGATCTGCAGGAGTCTGCTGCCGCGCTGGCGGAGCTGGACGTGCTGGCCAACCTGGCCGAGCGGGCCGAGACCCTCGACTACCGCTGCCCCACCCTCATCGACGAAGATCAGATCATCATTGAGGCGGGCCGCCATCCGGTGGTGGAGCAGGTGATGACCGACCCCTTCATCGCCAACCCCATCCGGCTGGAGCGGGAGCGGCGGATGCTGATCATCACCGGCCCCAACATGGGTGGTAAATCGACCTACATGCGCCAGACCGCGCTAATCGTGCTGCTGGCCCACATCGGCGCCTTCGTCCCGGCCGACAGCGCCCGCATCGGCCCCATCGACCGCATCTTCACCCGCATCGGAGCATCGGACGATCTCGCCTCCGGCCGATCCACCTTTATGGTGGAGATGACCGAGACCGCCAACATCCTCAACAACGCCACCGCCCGCAGTCTGGTGCTGATGGACGAAATTGGCCGCGGCACCAGCACCTACGACGGCCTCTCGCTGGCGTGGGCCTGCGCCGAGCAGCTGGCGAGCAAGATTGGCGCCTACACCCTGTTTGCCACCCACTACTTCGAGCTGACCCGCTTGCCGGAGCTGATGAGCGGGCTGGCCAACGTCCACCTCGATGCGGTGGAGCACGGCGACACCATCGCCTTTATGCACGCGGTGCAGGAGGGGGCGGCCAGCCGCTCCTACGGTCTGCAAGTGGCGGCGCTGGCGGGGGTACCCAAATCGGTGATCCAGCAGGCCCGTCACAAACTGCACGAGCTGGAAAGCGCTACCCCGGTGGCCGGTGGCGAATCTCGCCCGGCCCCGGTGGCCATGGCGCCCCAGAGCCATCCGGTAGTCGATGAGCTGGAAGCGGTGCGTCCGGACGAGCTCACCCCGCGGCAGGCGCTGGATCTGCTCTATCGCCTCAAGCAGATGCTGTAAACACAGGCTGCCACTCAAGCATGCAAAAGGGGAACCGCGAGGTTCCCCTTTTCATTCGCACCAGCGCCCCACGCCCTAACGGGGTACACGGATCCCGCCGGTCACCCCTTTGGGGCTGAACAGCACCTGCCAGAGCTGAATATCCCGCGCCCGGAATGCCCCGGCACAAGCATTCAGGTAATAGGTGAACATCCGGTAGAATCGCTCGTTGTAATGCGACTTCAATTTCGGCCAGGCCGCATTGAAACGAGTCAGCCAGGCCATCAGGGTGCGATCATAATCGGCACCGAAATTATGCCAATCTTCCATGACAAATTGTTTTTCACTGCTCTGGGCTATTTGCAATATCGAGGGGAGACAACCATTCGGAAAAATATATTTATCAATCCACTTGTCCACATTCAAATCAGTTTTATTTGAGCCGATGGAATGCAACAGGAAAAGGCCATCTTCTACCAGATTATTGGCGACCACCTCAAAATAGGTCGCATAGTTTTTCGGCCCGACGTGTTCAAACATCCCTACCGATACAATCCGGTCAAATTGCTCGTTGAGATCGCGATAATCCTGCAGACGGATCTCGACCGGCAACCCGGAACAGTTCTCCTGTGCCAGCGCCTGCTGCTCCGCCGAGATGGTCACACCGACCACCGACACCCCATAATGCTCGGCAGCAAAACGTGCCAGTCCACCCCAGCCACATCCGATATCCAGCAGCCGCATCCCCTTTTGCAGCCGCAGCTTCTCGCAAATCAGGTGCAGTTTATCGCTCTGCGCCTGCTCCAGATTATCGGCACTGGCCCAGTAACCACAGGAGTACTGCATATAGGGGTCCAGCATCAGTTCAAACAGATCGTTGCCAAGATCATAATGCTCCCGCCCGACCTGCCAGGCACGTCTGCGACTCTGCCTGTTCACCAGTCGGCTGGTGAGTACATAAGCAATGTCGGAGAGGTGACGCGGAACACGCTCTTCAACTCCGGCCACCAGCAGGCGATGGAACAGCATGTCAAGCCGCGGGCAATCCCACCAGCCATCCATGTAGCTCTCACCCAGTCCCAACGACCCCTCTTTGATAACCCGGGAGAAAAAGAGGTGATTATTTATTTTGATATCATATGGCTGGGGGCCATTAATCGTCACACCGGCATATTCAAGCAGCTCTGCGACAATATTGTAATAGTGGCTTTCAGCTACGCACAATTCCAACTCTTGGGTTGCCATAACAATATTCCTTTTCAATTTTCAGACAATCCTCCCCGGCATATAAATAGCGACCAAAAACAACATAGGTGAAAATAAGGGAAAAGGATGCCCCGTCATCAACCATCAAATAATGGGATGAATCTATATGTCACCTGGTTGCTGCCGGCTAGCAAGTCATGCCGATGGCGGATCAACAGCTACAACGCAAATAGAGGAATGAACCGACCTTTGATACTGCCAGACTCATCCAATCAATGTTTGGCCCTCAGGCGACTGCCATCACCTCGCCAGCCGCCCGCAGCAGACTCTGGCGCCCTTGCCAGTAGCCCTGCAGATAGCCGGACTCTAGCTTGAGCTGATCGCGGGTAAAGCGGGAGACCGGAAAACCGGCCGGTGGCGCGATCACCTCGATCTCGCAATCGGCGGGCGGCGTTTCGATAAAGTCGAGGGCGCGGTTGTAGGCCACATCCCGTGCCAGCATCGCCTGTGCCAGTGCAGGCTGGGTCTTGAGCAGCGCCTTCACCATCCAGCAGAAGCGGGCCGGCTTCTTGCGATAACCGCGCGGCTCGGAGAGCACCACCGTCATCCGCCGTGCCCCGCGTCGATAGGCCTCGATCACCGGGATGGAGTCGCTGATGCCGCCATCCGCCATGGGACGGCCATCGACAGAGGGAGTCTCGTGCTGCACCACCGGCAGGGCGCAGGTGGCAGTCAGCACCTCGTCCATGTTGTCGGGGCGCACCGGCAGGTAGACGGCTTCACCGGTCGCCACATCGGTGGTGACCGCATAGAAGGGAATGCGGCAGGCGGAGAAGGTGTCGAGATCGAGGGGAAAACGGTAACGACTGGTTCGCCAGAGCCAGCTGATATCCACCAGATCGCCCCCCTTGACGAAGCGCAGCGGGTCGAGAAAGTCGCTGCTGCAGGCCAGCTCGGTGATGATGTGATGGCTGCGGCGTGGCTGCTCGCTCAGGTAAGAGACCAGATTGGTCGCCCCGGCCGAGACGCCCATGACGAAATCGAACGGGTAGTGGTGGCTTTCCACGAAGGCATCGAGCACGCCACTGGCGAAGATGCCGCGCATGGCGCCCCCTTCGACAATGAGCGCGTTGGTAGCAGAAGAGAACATGTGAAGGCTCCGTCAGCGGTAACAAATCCGGGGCATGCCCCGATCGGTGATGGACGCCTTCATGTCGGACACCAAGACGCCTGAACTGGACGGTTCGGACAGTGTCGCTGCGCCGATACCGTGAAGCAAAGCCAGTATATGCAGCAGAAAATCATTCTAAAAATGAATTTAAATAATAAACATCATGCCACTTTGGAATGATTTTCAGCGCAAAAAGGCCAGCCGCAGGGCTGGCCGTGTTTTCGCTTCACTCAGGGCAAGCCGGGGCCAAAACGCCCGGTCACCGGATCGTAGTGGTAGGCGTCGTAATCAAAGTCGATCCCTTTGAGCAACGGATTGGGCAGCTCGAACAACTGCCGCTCATGGAGCCTGGCCTGATCGAGGGAGGGTTTGAAGTGGTGCAGCCAGAGTCGCTGCAGCGACCCATCCTGCCACGCCAGCTTGAGCCCGGCCTGAATGCGCCGGATCCCCGCCTGATTCTCCTTGAAGGTGTAAAAGAGATGGAGGAATGGGTAGTGCAGGGCGATATGCTGCTCCACGGTGAGGCCGGGCAGATCCCGGTGCTGCTCCAGCTCGGTGAAGAGCTCGTTGGCGCCGCGGCAGAAGAGATCGGCCCGCCCGCGTGCCACCAGCTTGAACAGCCGTTCGTAGCTGTCCACCTCCTGCACCTGCAGACCGGCCGCCCGCAGAATGGCGGCATCCTGCCAGCCGCGCCCCTGCACGTTCTGGTACTGCTTGAGCTGCTCGAAGCGGGTCACCCCGGCAATGGCCTTCGCCTGCTGCGGGCTGACGAAGCAAATGCGATAGCCGAGGATGCCGAGCTCAACCGGAAAGCGGACATAGTCGAGGGCCTCACCGCTATCGGGCTGCGGCGTATCGACGGCAAAGAAGTTGGGATAGAGGTTGGTCTGCAGAACCTGCCGCAGCCGGATCCGGTTCATCGGCGGCGCCGCCCGCAGCTCGTAGTCGCCGAAGCTGTCGCGGGTCTTCTCCAGCGCCAGCTGCAGCAGCTCGCGAAAATAGATAGTGCGCTGATCCCGGTCGCTCTCCGGGCTGATATGGGTAAAGACGTCGCTCGCCCGCAGGGGGGCGGCAAGAAGTGAGAGGCTGCACAGCAGCAAGAAGGACGCGAGGCGATGAAAGGTCATACTGCTCATCCCGGGAATACACGCTCACTAGAGTGTAGCGCCGGGACGAGCAGCCTTGTAAAGGGAAGCTCAGCCTACCAGAACATCCGGCCCAGCAGGGGCGCCAGCAGCACGGTCACCATGCCGGCAATCATCATCACCATGCTGGAGACCACCCCCTCTTCATTGCCCATCTGATAAGCCTTGGCGGTGCCGGCGCCGTGGGCCGAGGCGCCAAACCCCGCCCCCTTGCCGAGACGACTGCGAATGGCCAGCACGGTGAGCACGCTCTCCCCCACCGCCATGCCGATGACGCCGGTCAGCACCACAAACAGCGCCGTGAGATCGCTCTGACCGCCGATGGCGCGGGTCGCCTCCACCGCAAACGGCGTGGTGATGGAGCGCATCGCCAAACTGCGCTGCAACATGTCGGAGAGATCGAGCCAGCGGGCCAGCAGCACGGTACTCCCCACCGCCATGATGACCGAGGCGACCACCCCCACCGACAGCGACAGCCAGTGGCGACGAATGAGCTGGCGGTTCTCGTAGACCGGCACCGCGAAGGCGACGGTCGCCGGGCCCAGCAGCCAGAGCAGCCAGTGGGATTCCGCCATGTAGTCCTGATAGGGGATGTGGAACAGCAGCACCACGGCCACCAGCAGGGTCGGCGCCAGCAGCAGCGGCATCAGCGGCAGGATCCGCTTTTTGCCGTAGAGCCATTTGCTGGCGTAGTAGAAGAGCAGGGTGAGGGCGAAACAGATCAGCCCGAGCAGGGTATCAGACATGACGGCGACTCCGGCGGGCCAGTTTCAGTTCGAGGCGGTACACCCGATCCACCACCAGTGCCGTGGTGCCGAGTACCAGAGTGGTGCTCACCAGCAGCACCACCATGATGCGCCACCCCTCTTGCAGCAGCAGCTCCTGATAGTTGACCACCGCCACCACGGCGGGGACGAAGAAGAGCAGCATCTCCGCCAGCAGCCAGCGCGCACCGGCACTGAACCACTCGGCCTTGACCACTCCGAGCAGGATGCAGGCCAGCAGCAACAGCATGCCGGTGAGGTTGGCGGGCAGCGGCAGATGGAGGGTTCGAACCGCGGTATCGGCCAGCAGCCAGATGGCTGCCAGCAACACAATCTGGAAGGGAGTCTGTAACCAGCGCAGGGCAAGGGATTTCATGATTAAGGGTCTTTCTGTGAACTGGTTCACAGTATAGAGAGAGGCAAAACCTTCCAGAAATGAATTTAAATTATCAATTTCATGCCTGAAAGGAATGCATCACCCCTCCCGCAGTATGCGGCCAAGGTCGCGGCAGAGCTGGCGCAGGGTGCCGTTATCGAGGCCGGCATAGCCGAGCAGCCACCCCTCCCGCTCCGCCTCTCCCAGATAGAAGGGACGCAAGGGTCGCAATCCCAACCCCTGCCGGTTGGCCATGTTTGTCCAGCGCGCCTCGCCACCGGGAGGCAACAGCGCGCTGCACTGCAATCCGGCACCGGTGTGGATGGGGGTCAACTGCGGGCACTGTTCGGCCAGCTGAGCCAGCAGCAGATCCCGCCGGCTGCGGTAGAGCAGCCGCATCTGGCGTAGATGGCTGGCAAAGTAGCCCCCCTGCAGAAACTCGGCAGTCACCGCCTGCAACAGCTGGTTGCTGTGGCCGTCGAACGCGGCGCGCGCACGGGCAAAGGGCTCCAGCAGCGCCGGTGGCAGCACCAGATAGGCGAGGCGCAGCGAACCGAACAGCACCTTGCTGAAGGTACCCACATAGATGACCCGACCGCTGCGATCCAGCCCCTGCAACGAGGGAAGCGGCCGCTGGTCGTACTGAAACTCGCCGTCGTAGTCATCCTCCAGGATCCAGGCCTGCTCCCGCTCGGCGCGGGCCAGCAGCGCCATGCGCCGGGGCAGGCTCATCGCCATGCCGAGGGGATACTGGTGGGAAGGGGTGGTGTAGATGAGGCGCGGCGCCGGATGATCGCCCGCCGGGTTGAGCCCCTCCTCATCCACCGGCACCGGATGGAGGTGCGCCCCGGCGGCCTGCATCGCATTGCGCGCGCCGAGGTAACCCGGCTCCTCCAGCCAGACCGTATCACCGGGGTCGAGCAGCAGCTGGGCGGCGAGCTGGATCCCCTGCTGGGAGCTGGTGAGCAGCAGCACCTGCTCCGGGTGGCAGACCAGTCCGCGCGACTGCACCAGATAGGCGGCGATGGCCTGGCGCAGGGCGGGCAGACCGGCGGGATCGCCATACTGCATCAGACGCGGCCCGTGCCGACGCCACTGCTGCTGCAACAGCCGCCCCCACAGCTCGCGGGGAAAGGCGAGCGTGTCGCCCTGACCGCTGGCAAAACTGTGCGGAGTACCCACCTCCTCCTGACAGGCGCCGCTGGCGAGGATCGCCGCCCCGCGCCTGGACAGGGGAGCGCCACCGCGCTGACTGCTGCGCGGTGCGGGCACCACCGCCAGCGCCACGAAGCTGCCCACGCCGACCCGGCGGGTCAGGTAGCCCTCCGCCTCCAGCCGGCCATAAGCCTGTTCGACCGTGCCACGCGACAAGGAGAGATCCCGTGCCAGCACCCGGCTCGGCGGCAGGCGGCTGCCCTGCGGCAGGTGACCGGCGAGGATGGCATCGCGCACCGTGCGCACCAGTCGCTCCTGCACCGGCAGGCTGGCATCGTTCTCGGCAAACAGGGTCGGCAAGGCGCTCATTGGTCTACTCCATCCAGCAGAATTGGTACATCCGTGTGAACCATTATGCCGCTAGAGTGGAGCTCTGCCATCAGACAAGGAGTTAATCATGAGTCACGTTCGTTCCACCGGCCTGCTCTCGCCCGAGCAGGCAGCCCTCTTCTTCGAAGCCCAGCTTGCCTGCCGCACCGATGCCACCGATCTGGCCGCCGACCTGATGGCGGCAACGGCCGGCATCGTCGTCATCGACACCCGCTCGCCAGCGCACTACGCCGCTGGCCACATTCCCGGAGCCATCTCCCTGCCGCACCGGGAGATGGTGCCCGAGCGGGTGGCCGGGCTCGATCGCGATGCCATCTACGTCTGCTACTGCGACGGCATCGGCTGCAACGGATCGACTCAGGGAGCTTACAAGCTGGCGCGCCTCGGTTTTCGGGTCAAGGAGCTGATCGGTGGCCTCCACTGGTGGCAGCGGGATGGCTTTGCGGTCGCGCTCGGCGACGAGCCGGGTCAGCTGGCCAACGAGGAGGTGCGCTGTGGCTGCTGAGATCAACGAGTTTGGCCAACCGCTCGGGCCGCTGGTCGCCGGCTGGGACGGCGCCCGCTTCCCCGACGCGCAACTGCTTGAGGGGTGGGGCTGTCGCTGCGAGCCGCTCGATCCGGCCCGCCACGAAGCGAGCCTCTGGCAAGCCTTCGACGAGGATGACGGGAGCCTTTGGACCTACCTCACCAACGGCCCCTTCCCGAGCCGCACCGAGTGGCAGGGATGGCTGGCGCGCATGGCGGCAGGGCGGGATCCCCAGTTCTACGCTATCGTCGATGCCGCCAGCGGGCGCGCCCTCGGACTCGCCAGCTTTCTGCGCATCGACCCTCTCGCTGGCAGCATCGAGGTGGGCTGGCTCCACTTCGCCCCGGCGATGCGCCGCACCCGGCTCGCCACCGCCGCCATGGCGCTGATGATGGGACGCGCCTTCGCCCTCGGCTATCGCCGTTACGAGTGGAAGTGCAACGCCCTCAACCTCCCCTCCCGGCAGGCGGCGCTACGGCTCGGTTTCACCTTCGAGGGGATCTTCCGGCAGGCCCGGGTCGACAAGGAGCGCTCGCGCGATACCGCCTGGTTCTCGGTAATCGACAGCGAGTGGCCAGCCCTGCAGGCGACCCTTGGCCGCTGGCTGGACGATGCCAACTTCGACCAGAGCGGGCGCCAGCGCCTCTCCCTCTCGGCGCTCACCGCCGCCCTGCGCGGCAACTGAATACATACGGGCGGCCACCCTGGCCGCCCCACGTTTTTCCAGCCATCCGATCGGCCAGCCTGTTTATCCCCTGCCCGCAGCACGCCTCACCCCCGTTGAGAGGCTCAGATCCTTCATGAAATGAATTAGAATGAGTCATTTCATGCCATATTGGCATGATTAGAGCCATTGTTATCCCGGGAGAGCCCATGGATATTCGCGCCCTGCGCTACTTTGTCGAACTGGTTCGGGAGCAGAGCTTCACCCGCGCCTCGGAGAAGCTGTTCGTCACCCAGCCCACCATCAGCAAGATGATCCGCAATATCGAGGAGGAGCTGGGCCTGCCCCTGCTCAACCGGGAGGGGCGTCGCTTTACCCTGACCGACAGCGGGCAGGTGCTGTTCCAGCGGGCCCAGACCATTCTGGCCGAAATGCAGCAGCTGGAGGCGGAGCTGGCGGATCTGCAGAGCCTGCAGCATGGCCGCCTCACCCTCGGCATTCCCCCCATGGTGGGTCACCTCTACGCTGATCTCATTCGCGCCTACCGCACCAGCTACCCCAAGGTGGAGCTGACGCTGGTGGAGTATGGCGGCCGCCTGATCGAACAGGCGGTGCTGGAGGGGGAGCTGGATATCGCTATCACCATGCTGCCGACCAAGGAGGGAGGCGCCCTCAACGCGCTAGATCTGGATCAATACCCGATCCGGGTAGTACTGCCGGACCAGCCACGCTGGCACGGCGATGCACCACTGCGACTGGAATCCCTACAGGATGAGCCCTTCCTGCTCTATACCCAGACTCTGGCATTCACCCTGAGCGAACGGCTGGAGCAGGCGTGTCAGGAAGCTGGCTTTGTGCCGCAGGTGGCGGCGCGCAGCAGTCAGTGGGATTTTCTCACCGCCATGGTGCGCAGCGGCATGGGGATCGCCTTTCTGCCGGAGCCGGTCTGCAATCGGCTCATACCAGACGGCCTGGTGTTGCGACCACTGGAGCTCGAGCTGAGCTGGCGACTCGGGGTGATCTGGCCGCGCGAGCGCTATCTGTCGCACACTGCCGAGGCTTGGCTAGAGCTGTGCCGCAAGTGGCGAGAGCCTCACTGATCGCCGAAGCGATCGGTGAGCGGATTGTAGAAATAGGGGCGGTAATCGAAGCTGATCCCCTTGAGGAAGGGGTTCTCCAGCTTGATCAGCCGCCGCTGCCGGGGGTGGGCAAAGGCGATGGCCGGGCCGAAGCTCTTGCGCCACAGCGCCTGCAGCGAGCCATCCTGCCAGGCGATTTGCAGCCCCTGCTCGACCCGTTTGAGCGCCTCGCGGTTGTTGGCGTTGGTATAGAAAACCCGGGGCAGCGGGTAGTAGATCATCAGGGCATCGTCGACCTTGAGCCCCTCCACCTCGTCGTGGGTGAGCTGTTCGCTGCGCAGTTCGCTCACCCCGCGGCAGAAGAGATCGAAACGGCCGCGCGCAACCATCTTGAACAGCTTCTCGTAGCCATCCACCTCCATCACCTCCAGCCCGGCGTGGCGCAGGATATCCACATCGAGCCACCCCTTGCCCTGACCGAAGGTGAAGCGGCGCAGGCCCGCAAGCTCTGTCACCTGCCTGACTGCCGCCTGCTGCTGCGGGCTGACAAAACAGATGCGGTAGCTGACGATCCCCAGATGCACCGGGAAGCGGGCATAGGCCAGCCCCAGCCCCTCGCGAGTGCTGCTGTAACTGTCCATGGCAAAGAGGTTGGGGAAGCTGTCGAGCTGCATGCTGACCCGCTCGCGGGCCTTGGTCATGGGAGGCGCAGCCTCCATCACATAGTCGCCAAACTGGTCGCGCGTCTTGTCGAGGGCGAGACGCAGCAGCTCCCGATCGTAGGTGGTGCGCGGATCCCGTTCGCTCTCGGGACTGATATAGGTAAAGCGGGTTACCGCCTCGACCGCCAGCGGGAGCAGCACCAGCAGGCTGGCCACCAGCAGCGCCAGCGACCGTCCTGCAAACCGCTCTGCCGTTCCATGGCTTATCGCTATCATCCCTAGTCCCCTGCCCGGTGGGTCTGTCTGAAAGTGGTCACATAGTGCCGATAGGCGGGCGAGTTGCGCACCGCCTCGATGGCATCCCACACCTGCTGGCTCTCATGCGGATGGCTCTGGCGGAAGGCGTGGGAGAAGACCAGATAGTAGGGCTTCTCCACCAGCACCGGCACCAGCCGCTCGATCTGCCCTTGCAGGTCGGGATGGGCCGCCAGCAGGCTGTCGGCCACTTCGGTCTGCAAGGCGGTGGCGGCGGCCCGATCCATCACCAGCTTTTTCAATATGATGAGCGGATCCCGGCTGGAGTCATCTACCTCGACTCCCGCCCCCTGCAGGAACTCGACGATGGAGAAACCGGACTGGGCCGCCACTATCCCCTTGACCCTGAGGGTGGTGCCATCCCACTGGCTCTTGCCCCCCTTGAGCTGATAGAGGCTGTAGCTTTCGATGAGCAAGCGCTTGTCGGGATCCGGCTTGTCACCACGCATCGGGTAACTGCCTATCTTGCTCGCCCGCTCCGCGCTGTAGCTCATCTTGAAGGCAGCATCCATCTGGCCGCAGCTCACCAGCGAGAGGCAGCGCTTCCAGGGGAGTGGAGTCATCAGAATTTCGATGCCAAGGTGCTCTGCCACCAGATTGAGGTGATACTGAACGATCCCCTCCCCCGACTGCAGCAGCCAGGGGTAGGAGTCGCTGTTTTCAAAACAGGAGTGCAGGGTAAAGGCAGGGGTAGCACTACCCGTGGCGGGGAGAAGCAGCACAGCGCACAGCAGGGATCTGACAGATGCTCGCATGGGGCCATATCCTTGGCAGCCAGTCTCCTTCCACTATACCAGTCAGCCCGCTAGCGTGCCGTGGCGGCAGCGTCAGGCCGTGCGGGGCATCACTCTTCGTCGCTGACTCTTCACCGATTACTCTTCGCCGATGGGAGCAGCAATCCACTTCATAAGAGTGATCATATCCTGCGGCGCCACACCGACCGAGAGGCCGCGCTTGCCGCCGCTCACCAGAATCTCGTCAAATTGCATGGCCGACTCGTCGAGCACGGTGGGCAGCAGCTTCTTCTGGGCCAGCGGGCTGATGCCGCCCACCTTGTAACCGGTCAGCTTCTCCGCCTCCGCCGGCTTCATCATCTCCACCTTCTTGAGGCCGGTCGCCTTGGCCAGCTGCTTCAGGCTGCACATGCCGGATGAGGGCACGATGGCCACCACCGCCTGTTTGTCGTGGTGGGCGATCAGGGTCTTGAATACCTGCGCCTCCGGCAGCCCGAGCTGGGTCGCGGCATGCTTGCCGAAATCGTCGTGGGCTTCGCACTCGTAGGGGTAGAGCTTGTGGGGGATCTTGAGCTTCTTCAGCAGGTTGATGGCAGGAGTCATGATGGTTGCCTTGAATCGAATCACATAAAAACAAGGCCAAACAGTCTGCGCCTCACGATAGGGTGATGCAAGTCGCAAGGGCAATTTGGGGTGCGCAGCTCCGCCGGACAGTGCCTTTCCGACAGCCCCCCATGCTATCCTCACCCCCCGATTTCACCGATATTCGCCCTCACCATAGGCAACGAGGTTATATGACCCGATTACGCTGGCTACCGACGGGAATGTCCCTGCTCGTCCTCCCTCTGCTCCTCACCGGCTGCGCTCACCAGCCCGATGCGGAGGAGTACCAGAGCAAGATGGATACCCTGATCAGACTCTGCACGGAAGAGACACTCCCCAACTCTCAAGCAAGGCCCGAGGGATTCGACCTTGAGCAGCATCTGGCCGATCTCAGGGCCGAACGACTGCAGCTCACTCGCCAGCTGGCCACCCCGGCAGGGCAAGCCGCGCTCACCGCTCGCCTGAAAACCAGCGAAGACGATCTCGACATTCTCTGCCTGAAACAGGCACTGCAGCAGAGCCAGTAATCGAGCCGACCAAGGGAACACCAGAAACAGAAAGGGCGCCTGATGGGCGCCCTTTCTGTTTCTGTGATTTTAGTGGTCTGCGATCAACCGGTGTTGCGCATGCCTGCCGCGATACCGGCGATGGTGACCATCAGCGCCTTGTCCAGCTCGGGGTGCAGGGTCTCCGGGTGGTTGCGGGAGCGGTTGAGCAGCTCGGCCTGCAGCACGTTGAGCGGGTCGGTGTAGGGGTTGCGCAGCTTGATGGACTCCTTGATCCACGGCTGATCCTCCAGCAGATCCCCGCGCGGGCTCAGTTTCAGCACCACTTCGATGGATTCGGCAAGCTCCTGACGCAGCTGTTTGCCAAGGCCCCACAGCTCCTGCGGCACCAGACGGGTGTCGTAGTACTCGGCGAGCCAGACGTCCGCCTTGAGGAACACCATCTCCAGCATCTCGAGGCGGGTGCGGAAGAAGGGCCACTGGGCGCTCATCTCCTCCAGCACGGCCAGCTTGCCGTCGTCGATCGCCTGCTGCAGCGCCTTGTGGGCTCCGAGCCAGGCCGGCAGCATCAGGCGGTTCTGGGTCCAGGCGAAGATCCACGGAATGGCGCGCAGACTCTCGACGCCGCCGTTGGGCTTGCGCTTGGAGGGACGGGAGCCGAGCGGCAGTTTGCCAAGCTCCATCTCCGGGGTGGCGGCGCGGAAGTAGGGGACGAAGTCCGGATGGCCGCGCACGATACTGCGGTAGTGATCGCAGGAGACGGTCGCCAGCTGCTCCACCACTTCACGCCAGCACGCTTTCGGCTTGGGCGGCGGCAGCAGGTTCCCTTCCAGCACGGCGCTGGTGTAGAGCTCCAGACTCTTGATCGCCACTTTCGGCAGGCCGAACTTGAAGCGGATCATCTCGCCCTGTTCAGTGACGCGCAAGCCACCGCGCAGGGATCCCGGCGGTTGCGACAGGATCGCCTGCTGGGCCGGCGCACCGCCACGACCGACGGTACCGCCGCGGCCATGGAACAGGGTGAGGCGCAGATTGTTGGCCTCGGCCAGCGCTACCAGTGACTCCATGGCAGCGTACTGGGCCCAGCCGGCGGCCATCATGCCCGCATCCTTGGCGGAGTCGGAGTAACCGATCATCACGTACTGACGGCCCTGGATATAGCCGCGATACCAGTCCACCGACAGCAGGCGCTCCATCACGGCGGTGCCCGCCATCAGGTCTTCCTGAGTCTCGAACAGCGGGGCGACCGGCATGCGGAACTTGCAGCCCGCCTCTTTCAGCAACAGCTGCACAGCCAGTACGTCGGACGGGGCACCAGCCATGGAGATGATGTAGATACCGAACGCATCGGGATCGTGCCGGGCAATTACCCGGCAGGTCTCGATGGTTTCGCGGGTCTCGTCGCTCGGCTCCCAGTCGTTGGGGATAAGCGGACGACGGGAGTTGAGTTCGTTGAGCAGGAAGGCCTGCTTGTCATCCTCGCTCCACTCGGCGTAATCCCCCAGCCCCAGATAGCGGGTCAGCTCGGAGAAAACCTGACCGTGGCGCTCACCATCCTGACGGATATCGAGCTTGACCAGATGGATGCCGAAGCAGGCGATCTTGCGCAG
The DNA here is from genome assembly GCF_038739615.1 of Aeromonas sp. SER. Lineage (NCBI taxonomy): Bacteria > Pseudomonadati > Pseudomonadota > Gammaproteobacteria > Aeromonadales > Aeromonadaceae > Aeromonas > Aeromonas sp. SER. The sequence continues at coordinate 39,034 of NZ_JBCGFC010000006.1, forward strand.
CACGTCCAGCAGCATACCATCGGCGATGTTGCCCATGCCGCAGGCGTGCAATGAGTGGTAGCAGAGCTCCAGCGGTTCGCGCAGCTGGGCGGTGGTCTTGACCAGATCCCGGCTCTCGCTCGCCTGTCCCTGCACCTTGGCGGTCAGGTACTCCTGAGTTTCGCGCAGCTGTTCGCGCAGCTCGCGCACCAGCGCGCGGTAGGGCTCGGGGTGATCGCCAACCCGCTCGCGCACGGCGTCGGTGCAGTCGGACATGGAGAGCTCAGAGGTGAGCTCGCGGATGTCCTTGTAGAACAGGCTCACCGCCATCCAGCGGCCCAGCTCCAGCACCTCGGCAGTCACCTTGGCGGTGACGAAGGGGTTACCGTCACGGTCACCGCCCATCCAGGAGGTGAACTTGACCGGCGCTGCATCCAGCGGCAGCCGCACACCCAGATGGTGTTGCAGACGCTCGTCCAGATTGCGCATGAATTCGGGGATGGCTGGCCACAGGCTGTTCTCTACCACGGCGAAGCCCCACTTGGCCTCGTCCACCGGAGTCGGGCGCTGTTCGCGGATCTCGTTGGTGTGCCACGCCTGATTGATGAGCTGCTCGATGCGATTGAGGATCTTGTCCCGCTCGCGGGGCAGCAGGTCGGAGAGCTCCAGCGCCTCGAGGCAGTCGTTGAGCTGCACATGCTTGTGGATCAGGGTGCGACGGGTCACCTCGGTCGGGTGAGCGGTCAGCACCAGATCGATATCCAGCTCGCGCACGGCCTGAATGATGGCCTCTTGCGACAGGTTGGAGGCTTTCAGTTTGTCGAACATCTGCTCCAGCGGATCCGGAGTGCAGACCTGCTCTTCGCAGCGACGGGAGATGGTGTGGAACTGTTCGGCCACGTTGGCCAGATTGAGGAACTGGCTGAAGGCGCGGGCCACCGGCAGCAGCTCGTCGTCGCTCAGGGTGCGCAGGGTATCAAGCAGACGTTCCCGGTCTGCCTCATTGCCTTTGCGGGAAGATTTGGCCAGTTGGCGAATGGTTTCGATCTTGTCGAGGAAGGCCTGACCCTGATGGTCCTTGATGGACTTGCCCAGCAGCTGACCCAGCATGCCTACGTTGGCGCGTAGTGCGGCGTACTTTTCGTTCATTCCACATCCTTATCTTGTTGGTGCCTGACACCCATCCGGGGTGCGAGACGACCTCACTTATTGTTGTGCGATTACAACATATGCTCCGTCATCTTAGGGTGACAATCTACCCAGATTGTCTGCGCAAGGTCAAATAACAGGCCGATTCAGAAGATGTATTTCCCTCACTACTCCCGCACCGGCTTGTTATGTAACTTACTTACAGCTTTGACCCCCTTTGCTGCCCTTTTCAGAGGCAGAAGCGACGAACCAGATGCTGCAATACCGCAGTGGTGGGCTTGACGAAGGAGAGATCCAGATACTCGTCAGGCTGGTGTGCCTGGGTGATATGACCGGGCCCCATCACTATGGTCTCGCAGCCAAGCTGCTGGATAAAAGGGGCCTCGGTGCAGTAGTTGACCGACTCGGCCGCGCGGCCGCTCGCCTTCTCCGCTTCGCGTACCAGCACAGAGTCATCGGCGCAGGCGTAGGCGGGAATGGGTTCGTGCAGGTGCTGCAGATGCAGGCAGCCCGGCTGGTGAATTTCGATGGGAGAGAGCGCCTCTTTGAGCATCCCCATCAGCTCGTCCGGTCCCACCTGCGGGGTCGGTCGCAGGTCGATGTGCAGCTCGCAGCAGCCGCAGATGCGGTTCGGGCTGTCGCCCCCCTGAATGTAACCCAGGTTCAGGGTCGGCTGCGGCACGGCAAAACGGTGGTCGGCATAGCGATCTTTCAGATCCTGCTGCAAGCGCAGCACCTGCCCCATCGCCTTGTGCATGATCTCCATGGCGTTGACGCCGTTGGCGGGATCCGAGCTGTGACCGCTCTTGCCGGTGATGCGGATCGCCTCCGACATATGCCCCTTGTGGGCCACTACAGGCACCAGCCCGGTCGGCTCGCCAATCACCGCGTAGTCGGGTTTCAGTTCGGCTGCCGCAGCGATGGCGCGGGCCCCCGCCATGGTGGTCTCTTCGTCGGCAGTGGCGAGAATGCGCAGGGGCTTGGTCAGCTTGGTGAGGTCGATCTCTTTGAGCGCTTCCACTATGAAAGCGAAGAAGCCCTTCATATCGATGGTGCCGAGGCCATAGAGGCGGTTGCCCTCTTCGGTTACCTTGAAAGGATCCTTGCTCCAGCCCCCCTCATCGAACGGCACCGTATCTGTGTGACCCGCCAGCAGCAGACCGCCCTCCCCCTGACCGATCGTCGCCACCAGATTGAACTTGCCCGGCAGTTCGGGGAGCGCCGTTACCTCGCACTGAAAACCGAGCTGACCGAACCAGTCGGCCAGCAGCCGGATTACCGCCTCGTTGCTCTGATCCCACTTGGGATCCGTGCTGCTGATAGAGGGGATCGCAATAATATTCTTGTAGAGTGAAAAAAAATCCAGATTGGCCATCAGCTCCTCCTTGCTTCCCCAAAACGTTTCTGTTAGAAAATACAAATGCAATGCGAATGCATGAATATTCTGTCTTTTTGCCAGGATAAGCAGCTCGCCAACAAAGGCTTCTAGTTGTAAGGGAAAGTTAATGTTCTGTCACCTGATCTATAACCGACGACACACACCCGCCTGAATTGCCCCTCCGCACTTGTGCACAGGGGCGATCGAACCCCCTTGTGCACCGCAGCACCACGCTGTAAATCTCGAACTCTGATTTGGAATATTCAAACATGCTCAACACCGTTATCGTCGGTGCCAGTGGCTACGCGGGAGCCGAACTGGCCGCACTGGTACAGAACCATCCACAACTCAAACTGTTCGGCCTCTATGTCTCCGCCGGCAGTCAGGATGCCCACAAGCGCTTCTCTTCCCTGCATCCCCAGTGGGTCGGCGCCCTCGATCAGCCGCTGCTGCCGCTGGACGAGGATGGCATGACCCGGATCCTGACCCAGGCCGATCTGGTGCTGCTGGCCACCGCCCACGAGGTGAGCGCCGAGCTCGCCCCCAAGTTTCTCGCCAAGGGGCTGCCGGTGTTCGATCTCTCCGGCGCCTTCCGGGTCAAGGATCAGGGCTTTTACGACAGCTTCTACGGCTTCACCCACCAGAGCGAACAGTGGCTGGATCAGGCCGCCTACGGCCTGGCCGAGTGGAATACCGATGCCATCGCCAGCGCCCAGCTGATTGCGGTGCCGGGTTGCTACCCGACCGCATCGCTGTGCGCCCTCAAGCCGCTGCAGCAGGATGGCCTGATTGCCAAAGGGTGGCAGCCCATCATCAACGCCGTCTCCGGGGTATCCGGGGCCGGGCGCAAGGCGGCCATCAACACCAGCTTCTGCGAAGTGAGCCTCAACCCTTACGGCACCTTCAATCACAGACACCAGCCGGAGATCAGCCATCACCTCGGCAAGGAGGTGCTGTTCCAGCCCCACCTTGGCAACTATGTGCGCGGCATTCTGGCCACCATCTATGTGCAGCTGGCGGACGGCGTCACCCCCACGCAAGTGGATCAGGCCTTCCTCAAGGCTTACGAAGGCAAGCCGCTGGTGCGCCTCACCGGCCAGATGCCCTCTATTCGCGGTGTGGCAAACACCCCTTACTGCGATATCGCCTGGCAACAGCAGGGCAACATGCTGGTGGTGGTCTCTGCCATCGACAACCTGCTCAAGGGTGCCGCCTCGCAAGCCATGCAGTGCATAAATATCAAATTTGGATTTGAACCGGCCACCGGCCTGATTTAAGGACTTAGGAAGGATCTCGAACATGGACAAACAGACGTTGGTAATCAAGCTGGGCGGCGCCCTTATCGAGAACGACGAGGCGCTGACCGCCCTGTTCGCCACCCTCAAAACCTTTCTCGACGATCAGCACCGTCCGCTGGTGCTGGTGCACGGCGGTGGCTGTCTGGTGGATGACCTGCTCAAGGGGCTGGGTCTCACCTCCACCAAGAAGAATGGCCTGCGGGTGACCCCGTTCGAGCAGATCCCCTTCATTGCCGGGGCGCTGGCGGGGACGGCCAACAAGCAGATGATGGCCAAGGCGATCGCCACCGGCATTCCGGCGGTGGGGCTCTGTCTGGCGGATGGCGGCCTCTGTCAGGTGACCCAGCTCGACCCGGATCTCGGCGCGGTCGGCGAGTGCAAGCCGGGCAATCCGGCACTGGTGGCGGGGATCCTCGGTCAGGGCTTCCTGCCGGTGGTGAGCTCCATCGGCATCACCGCCGACGGGCAACTGATGAACGTCAACGCGGATCAGGCGGCCACCGCCATTGCCGAGGCGCTCGGTGCCGATCTGGTGATGCTCTCCGATGTGAGCGGCATCCTCGATGGCAAGGGCAAGCTGGTGCCCCAGCTCGACAAGCTGACCGCACTGGATCTGATGGAGAAAGGGGTGATCCGCGATGGCATGGCGGTCAAGGTAGAAGCCGCCCTGCACGCCGCCCAGACCCTCGGCAAGCCGGTCTGTGTCGCCAGCTGGCGTTACCCGGACCAGCTGCTCAAGCTGCTGGCTGGCGGCGCCGTCGGCACTCAAGTGGCCATTTGATCTCCACCGGAACAAGGAACATCCGATGCAACATCTTCTGAAAGACAGTGATCTGAACAAAGCCCAGATCGAGGCGCTGATTGCGCTGGGCAAAGCAGTGAAGGCCGACCCGAAGAAGTACAGCCAGGCGCTGGCCGGCAAGAGCGTGGTCACCCTGTTCGAGAAACCCTCCCTGCGCACCCGGGTCACCTTCGACATCGGCATCGCCAAGCTGGGCGGCCACAGCGTCTATCTGGATCAGCAGAACGGCGCGCTGGGCAAGCGGGAGTCGGTGAAGGATTTCGCCGCCAACCTGTCGCGCTGGTGTGATGCCATCGTCGCCCGGGTGTTCGATCACCAGACCCTGGTCGAGCTGGCAGCGCACGGCACAGTGCCGGTGGTGAACAGCCTGTGCAACCTCTACCACCCCTGTCAGGGGCTGGCCGACTTTATGACCATTGCCGAGCACTACGACGACCTGTCGAAGGTGAAGCTTGCCTACCTCGGTGATGGCAACAACGTCAGCCACTCTCTGCTGCTGCTGGGGGCGACCCTGGGCACCGACGTCACCCTGATCTGCCCGAAAGGCCACGGCCCGGATACCCAGATCTTCCTGCAGGCGCAGGCACTGGCGGCCAAGTCGGGAGCGACCATCCACATCAGCGATGACGTGGCGGATATCGAAGGGTTCGACGTGGCCTACACCGACACCTGGGTCTCCATGGGTGACAACACCCCGATGGAGCAGGTCAAAGACCTCTTTATGCCTTACCAGATCAACCAGGCTCTGCTCGACCGCACCGGCATTGCACATGTGCTGCACTGCCAGCCGGCCCACCGCGAGCTGGAGATCACCTCGCAGGTGATGGATGGCCCCGCCTCCCTCATCATGGACGAGGCCGAAAACCGGATGCATATCCAGAACGCCGTGTTGCTGACCCTTCTCGGCAACAAGTAACGCGGCAATCAACCTGAATCACGACCCTTTATCGAATCATCATGGAGAGAAGTAAAATGAGCGGAATCAACAAGATCGTACTGGCTTACTCGGGTGGACTGGATACCTCGGCCATCATTCCCTGGCTCAAAGAGCACTATGATGCCGAAATCATCGCCTTCGTGGCCGACGTCGGTCAGGAGCGCGACGATCTGGAAGGGATCGAGCAAAAAGCCATCGCCTCCGGCGCTACCAAGTGCATCATCAAGGATCTGCGCGAAGAGTTCGTCAAAGAGTACGTCTATCCGACCCTGAAGACCGGCGCCGTCTATGAAGGCACCTATCTGCTGGGCACCTCCATGGCCCGTCCGGTGATCGCCAAGGCGATGGTCGAGGCCGCACTGGCGGAAGGGGCCGATGCCATCTCCCACGGTTGCACCGGCAAGGGTAACGATCAGGTGCGTTTCGAAGGTGCGGTTGCCGCGCTGGCGCCCCAGCTGAAAGTGATCGCCCCGTGGCGGATCTGGGACATGCGCTCCCGGGAAGATCTGCTCTCCTATCTGGAGACCCGCAACATCCCCTGCAAGGCGACCCTGAAGAAGATCTACAGCCGCGATGCCAACGCCTGGCACATCTCCACCGAGGGTGGCGAGCTGGAGAGCACCTGGAACGAGCCCTCCGAAGCGGTCTGGCAGTGGACCGTACCGGCCGAGCAGGCACCGGACCAGCCGGAGTACGTCAAGCTGACCGTGGCGCAGGGTGAAGTGGTGGCCGTTGACGACCAGCCGCTCAGCCCGCACCAGATCCTGATGACCCTGAACGAGCGTGCCGGCAAGCACGGCGTGGGCCGCATCGACATCACCGAAAACCGGATGGTGGGCATGAAGTCCCGCGGCTGCTACGAAACCCCGGGCGGTACCGTGATGGTCGCCGCGCTGCGCGCCGTGGAAGAGCTGGTACTGGATCGCCCGACCCGCGCCTGGCGGGAGAAGCTGGGTGCCGAGTTCTCCCATCTGGTCTATGACGGTCGCTGGTTCACCCCGCTGTGCAAGGCGATCCTCGCCTCTGCCAACGCCATCGCCGAAGATCTGGACGGTGAAGTGGTGCTGAAGATGTACAAGGGTCAGGTCACCGCGGTGCAGAAGAAGTCGCCGAACAGCCTCTACTCCGAAGACTTCGCCACTTTCGGGGCCGATGAAGTGTATGACCAGAGCCATGCCGAAGGCTTTATCCGTCTCTACACCCTGGCCAGCCGGATCCGCGCCATGAAGGAGCAACATCAGGCTATCGGTGGCGACCACACCCACGGTTAAGCAAGCGCGATAACCCGTTGATTCCATTGAGGGGGCATGGCCCCCTCTTCTATAGGCCGATGATGGCCCCTTAGCCATCATCGGCAGGTGTGACAAGAGCGGCAGCGCCCCGGCCGCTTCTGTGAGATAACAGGCTCGCAGAAAAACAGGGCACGATTTCAAGCTCGGTGGCCAGGGCGCCGCCGACAACGCATTCAAGGAGAGCAGTATGGCACTTTGGGGTGGACGCTTCAGTCAGGGAGCCGATAGCCGGTTCAAGCAGTTCAACGATTCGTTGCGGTTCGATTACCGCTTGGCGGAGCAGGATATTCAGGGCTCCATGGCCTGGGCCAAAGCGCTGGTGAAAGTGGGCGTCTTGACCGCCGATGAGCAGGGCAAACTGCAACAGGCGATGGAGGTGCTGCTCGCCTCGGTGCAGCAGGATCCTCAGCAGATCCTGAGCTCGGACGCCGAAGATATCCACTCCTGGGTCGAGAGCCAGCTCATCGCCGCCGTCGGCGATCTTGGCAAGAAGCTGCACACCGGCCGCTCGCGCAACGATCAGGTCGCCACCGACCTGAAACTCTGGTGCAAGGCACAGGGCGAGCTGCTGCTCGGCTCCATCACAGCTCTGCAGCAAGGGCTCGTCGCCTCCGCCCGTGCCAATCAGGCTGCCGTGCTGCCGGGTTACACCCACCTGCAGCGGGCCCAGCCGGTCACCTATGCCCACTGGGCGCTGGCCTATGTGGAGATGCTGGAGCGGGATTACTCCCGGCTGCAGGATGCCCTCAAGCGCCTCGACACCAGCCCACTCGGCTGCGGCGCGCTGGCGGGCACTGCCTATGCCATCGACCGCGAAGCCTTGGCGCTCGACATGGGCTTTACCGGTGCCACCCGCAACAGTCTGGATTCGGTCTCCGATCGGGATCACGTGGTGGAGCTGATGCACGTAGCGTCCCTCTCCATGACCCACCTGTCGCGCTTTGCCGAAGACCTTATCTTCTACAACACCGGCGAGGCGGGCTTTGTCGAGCTCTCCGATGCGGTCACTTCCGGCTCGTCGCTGATGCCGCAGAAGAAAAACCCCGATGCGCTGGAGCTTATTCGCGGCAAGACTGGTCGTGTAGTCGGCGCCCAGATGGGCATGCTGATGAGCCTCAAGGCGCTGCCGCTGGCCTACAACAAGGACATGCAGGAAGACAAGGAGGGGCTATTCGATGCCCTCGATACCTGGCACGACTGCCTCGATATGACGGCGCTGGTGCTGATCGACCTGAAAGTGAATGGCGAGCGCACCATGGCGGCGGCGCAAGGCGGCTACGCCAACGCCACCGAGCTGGCGGACTATCTGGTGGCCAAGGGGATCCCGTTCCGTGAAGCGCACCATATCGTCGGCGAAACCGTGGTCTTTGCCATCAGCGTGGGCCGCCCGCTGGAGGAGCTCTCCATCGGCGAGTTCCAGCGCTTCAGCCCGGTGATCGAGTTCGACGTCTACCCCAATCTGGAACTGGAAGCGACCCTGGCCAAGCGGGTTGCCAAAGGCGGTGTCGCCCGCGAGCAGATAGAAGCGGCCCTTACCGCCGCAGAGCAGTGGCTGGCCAAACGGGTGGGTTAAGCCACGATGATCGTTACCTGACATTGAACAAAAATGGCAACCAATGGTTGCCATTTTTATGGTAAATAACGAATTCAATTCAGGATAAGTAATGGAGAAATTAGATTGAACAACAGATTTCGCTGATGCTTTTCAGTTTCACCAAACTAGCCTGTTGGTAATAATTTTTTCCGCATCAATGCATTTTGCAATGTCACACCACGACGAACAGGATATCTCCGCTCTTCCACCTGAAAACCATGATATGAAAAAAAAGGCTCAGCGGTTTTGCTTACATCAGCCGTTAATTCGAAAATACCTTGCTCCTTGGCGCTTTCATGGATACGCGTCATCAACTTGGTTCCCACCCCCTGTCTAGCGTAATGTCCAGCCACAAAGAAATGATCAATATAACCATTTGGCTGAATATCTGCATACCCGGCAATGTCACCATCAATTTCGGCTACAAAAGGCTTCAAAGCTCTTATGTGGTCAGCCCACAGTTCTGGAGATATATCATCAGGAGCCCACGCTTGAATCTGTTCAGCGGTATAGTCGCATGAGGCTATATCGTGCACTGCCGACAAGAAAACGCTAAATAATCGAGTTTCATCACCGACTTTATATTTCCTTATCTCTACACAGCTTCGGTTAACAGTCATATCAGCGCACCTGCTCAGCATTACTACATTTGGTTTGATAACTAAAACTCCCGCTGGAATTATCGCATTTTTAATAGCTGTTTTTAACTCACGCGCTGGCATTTAGCAGCTTGCCAACCCCATCTCCCTTGCCATTGGGCAGGGTCTGTTTAAAGGCGCCGAGCAACCGATCGAGATTGAGATCGCTGGCACCAAGGGTGCCCTTGAGGGTATCGAGTTCACTTTGCAGGGCATCGAGGCGTGTACTCTGGGTACCGCTCGCCAGCTGGTTGCGGGCACTGTCGATGGCAGCCGGGAGGGATTGGCCACTATTCTCCTGCCCCAGGGTCTGCATCAGCCCCCCCATAAAGTGGTTGATGGCCGAGCGGTTCTGTTCGCTGTCGGCATCCCTGATACCGAGCCGCTGGAACAGGCTCTGGACGGTCGGGGCAAGGTGCTCCTCCTGTACGGCAGGCTGCACGGGCTGGGGTTTGCTACTGCTGCCAAGCAGCTGGCTGCCCAGCTTGAGGGCGATCGAGGCAAGGGGAAGCAGGCAGCTGATCATGATATCTCTCCGCGACAACGACCCTTGATGGTGTTGCCTAGATGAGTGCATAAGCGGGGCCAGAATTTAGTGAACAGCGCAGGGCGAAACCAACTCATTGAGTCACCGAGTGATTTGAATCGCCGCCTTGTGTTCTGGCATTGCAACTGGGGTCATCACAAGAGGGCCGGGCGGCCAGCGGCTGCCGCTGCAGATCGAAGCGGCAAAGAGGCATTGCCGCAGCAAACCGGAGGCGGCAGGGCTCCTCTTCGCTATATGCCGGTACATGCCCGCCATCCCCTCGATCACATCATTTTTCATTCATGAAACTTATAGCTATTAAGATCATGTAAATTTTCTTATCTGACATGTTCGCGCAAGATGGCTCTCAAACCGGATTTGCCGTCACCGCTATGCTGGCCGGCAGCCGCCTTCTCCCTGCCTTTTTCGTTTATGGAGTCGCTATGTCCCTGATCACCCCCCATATCTCCCCCGAAGTCAGCCAGTTGGCTCCCGGCTTTCGCGCTTTGAGCATCACGGTGCAGGCCGCCGCCGTGGTCGACCCGAACGTGGGCGCACGCGCCCTTGATGAGGCCTGCACCGCCATGCTGACCGCCGATGTACCGTGGGCAGAGGCGCATCTCGCAGCCTGGGGCGATCTGTTCAGAAAGTTCGGCGCCAAGCCACAGCGGACTCCCTGTTCCGCCGAGGCCCTGAGAAAACGGGTCGCCCGCGATGGCAACCTGCCGGCCATCGATCCCGTGGTCGATCTCTACAACGCCATCAGCATCCGCTACGCCATTCCGGTGGGGGGCGAAAACCTGCTCGCCTATGAGGGGCTGCCGCGACTGGTGGTGGCCGATGGCAGCGAGCTGTTCGATACCATGAAGGGAGGCGAGCCGACCCACGAAGCGGTGGAGCCCGGCGAGGTGGTCTGGCGGGATGACAAGGGGGTCACCTGTCGGCGCTGGAACTGGCGGCAGGGTGTACGCACCAGATTGAGTATCGATTCGGGCCAGATGTGGTTCATTCTGGAGAGCCTGCCCGAGATGCCGCTGGCTGCGCTGCATGAGGCGGGGAAAAAACTGATTGCCGGGCTGCGGGAGATGATGCCGGAAGCGGTGATCACGCAGAGCCTGATCGGCCATAACGAATAGGCGATTTTCGTCAGCAGGATACAGAGAGGGGCACCGCAGCGCCCCTCTCTTTTTTCACTCTGCTCAGCCCAGCAGCATATAAAGCTGGTGCGCTGCCACCCCGGCGCACAGACCACCGACCGTGTGGGCGACAATGGCACGGGAGGTGAGATGACGATAGCCGAGGGCATCGAGCATGGCGGTGTGGGTGCTCAAAAAGCCGCTCCAGCACATCCCCATGGCGGTAAACACTGCCACCTCGTTGCCGGTGATCCACCCCTTGGCAATAAATGGAGGCACCAGCGACATGGCGGCACCGACCGCACCGAGCGAGGTAGCCGGGAAAGCGACCAGCTCCGGCTGCTGGAAGCCAAACAGCAGGTCAAACAGCCAGCTTACCTTGGCAGCCAGCACCGGCAGCAGGGCAACCCCCTGAAATGCTTCGCCGGTATAGCCCTTCTCCCCCGGACCGAAGGTGAGCAGCATGACGAAGGTACTGATGATGAGCACGCCCGGGATCACCGCCATCCCCAGCTCCACACCGGATTTGCCGCCATCGAGCAATGAGTTGAGGATCCGCAGCCAGCCCGGCGCAGCCTCCTTGCTGACCCCGACCTTGTGCCCCTTGGCATCAGTCGGCTCATCGTCCAGCACCTCACCCACCAGCGGGCGGATCATCCGCTGCATCAGTCGGGTAGATACCACCGAGCCAACCAGAGCGCCGAGCAGACCGATCAGCGCCGCGCTGGCGGTGGACTCCCCGCCCGGTAGCTGCAGGGTGGCCATAAAGGTCACCACGATCAGGCCCATACCGAAGGCGGTACCGAAGTTGGTCAGAGACACCAGTTGCCAGGGGGTGAAGCCCTTGCGAAAGCGGCTGTCCTTAGCAAGGCTGATCACCGCCGGGTTATCGGAGAAGAAGGTCATCAGCGCCGCCAGCGCGGTGCGCCCCGGCAAGCGGAACACCGGCTTCATCAGGGGTGCCAGCAGCACCTCCAGCAGCCGGATCACCCCGAATTCGCTCAACAGCTGGCTGAGAGCGCCGGAAAGTACGGTGATCCCCATGATGAAGAGCACGGTATTGAGCAGCAGCTGGTGGGCGGTATTGAACAGGGTGTTGACCATGGCGGAGAGGCCCATCTGGCTGCCGAGGTAGCCAAACAGGCTGCCCAGGATCAGCAGCACCAGCACGGGCTCAAGCCACTCGCGGATGGTGGCCAGTCGCCCCTTTGAGTCTATAACTACTTGATTTTCCATATCTATCCTGCCGTCATTCTGTGCGTGTGTGATTGTTGTTATGGTAAAAAAGCGGTATTGAACCAAAGAAAAAAAGCCCTTGTCTTGCGACAAGGGCTTTTCGGTTTGGCTCCTCCTGCTGGGCTCGAACCAGCGACCTGCGGATTAACAGTCCATGTACCGCTTCAAATCAGCCCAAGGCATCCAATCTGGTTGCTCACTTCAACTGAAACTAAGCTCACTTATTATTATGTATACCTATTTATTACCAGATTTAATATACCTTCCTGTTTACAAGAGTATTAAGTCATGAGCCAAACTTAATAGATTTCATCAATTCATCCCCCAAACCCATCTGTTTTAATGCAGTTAAATTCGAAAGTTTGAAATAAAATATATTTTTATCACCATTCTCTACATCAATACGCCAATTAACCCTAGCGAAATATATTAGCGCGGCCCTACAGATAACTATCTTACGCCCATGCTCCAATCCAAACTCTCTTGTAAGCTGCTGAACGTTTTCAGGATCCGCCACAATCAACTCAAGTGGAACCAATGTATGCCATTGAGTATCTTTTTCCAGATACCCGCCGACCTTTGGAAACTGAAGGTCAGAGCCTAACGCACACGGTGTGCTTTTTATTCTTGAGAGTTTGAAGTTTTTAAACCTAGCTGCACCTTGGTCAAAAGCTCGCACATACCAACTCTGTCTATCCACAAACAACGCAATAGGAAATAACACCCGTTTATCCGTGTTAGCACTATTATGAGATTCGTACTCACATTCGACCCCATACTGCCCTTTCATTGCTCTAGTAACAGCAGCAACCTGCTCATCGTTAAGGGCTCCAGGCGCCAAACGGGGGTCAATGGTCTCAACTGGTAGACTTGGTACCCCAGGCTCTAACCTGCTCCTACAAAACCCATTCTTTATAAAATCAAGAGCCGTATGAGCATCAATATTAACCAATGGTACATATGTTTCAGGAGTTATGATCGTTCGCTTCGTTGCGTGATCTAAGCGAGAGTTTGCAGGCCTCAACTCTCTGTAAAGTCGCATGTCATTTGAAGCCGCAGCCTGACCAATGCTGAATTCCTCGATGATATCCTGACGTGAAACCTCACCTAAGTACATGATTTTATAATCAATAAATGCAAGTCGCTCAGCCTGTGACAAAGAGCGGTCTTCCACAAGGGAACGAAAGGAACTCACATTTGATGTCATTTCAACCTCCACATGGATACACAAAATGTATTGTGTTGATCTCCATTTTGTTCTGTGATAGTCTCGTATGTGTATGGTATGGCAATATCATTAAAAAGCCAAGTGCACAGGAAGGTAAAGAAGGGGGAAAGTGATACAGCACAGGTAAGTCAGAACGACACAAATGTGATTGAGCCCTGTTTGACGGGGTAAAAAAAAATAGCCGCATCGCGCCAACGATAACGGCTATTTAGCAGGGCAGTTACACACCCACGTAAGAAGCAATAGGTGTGTAGGGATTCATATTGGAGGTCTCCCCCCAGGGTATAACTTGTTGTTCACACGCAATTTTGTACTCTTCGTGCCTTGATGTCCAGAGATTCCTCCCTAACAAATCCAACTAAATGGAGGGGGTCAGCTATGAACAACGATAAATCGGTTCATGTTTGTGCCTATGTACGTCGTCGTCAGGGTCGCTTGGAGTACGTCTGTTCACATTGGCGATCATTGCCTCATTGAGGTTAGGCGTATAACTGAGGAGCATTGATGATGGACCATTTATCATCAATGCTCATTTGGAAAACACTTTATTTAACAGTGAGTAAATATGGACGTTCTAATTAGTGCCTTCAACGACCCTATATTCCAAAGCATGGTCATAGGCCCCATAATGGGGATTGTATTTGGAGCTATTTTTTCAGGTCTAACTGAAAAACCCCAAAGCACAACCCCCGTAACAGTCGTGCAGACTAAAAACATTTACGTAACCCACGTAAAGTCAAGTTCCACCAATACCCAATCTGATGAAGGATTAGGGATGCTATTCCTATTGGGATTTGGTTTTATAGTTTGGAAATACGCAATATATGTAAATCAGATTCATTATTACATGTCCTTCGCATTGCTGTTCGCAATAACGTTTTCTATGACTTCTATACTAATGGCATTTTTGAAGGGGCAGATAACATCGAGGGATTGGATTTTTCATCTGATATCCCCATCTGTACTTCTTTGTGGATGTTTATATTTATTTAATCTAGCACATTCTAGTTTCGACCCGGAGATATCAAAGCTTGCCAGTGAATATTCGCTATGGAGTTTTTATTTCAAAGCATTAAGTGATTACGGACGCTACTTTGTTTTAATGCATGTTTTAGGTGTTGGCATTTTATTTGTTGTCGTACTATTTATATTCTTATCCCAATTACATATTATATCTTTAATGAACCAGAGATCTTATGGGATTATGCAGCCTCTTTGGTTGAAACTGACAGGGCTCACATATTCATTTTCAGGAAAAGGATGGCTCATATTTTCACTAGTACTGCTGGCAATATCGTATATATTAATAAATCCTAACTATGCAGCAACATGGTTATCAACATAGCCACTTAAAAGAAATTTTTATCACAGCGCATTACATATATATTAGTAGAGTGTGCTGTGCCCCCCCCCCTTCAAACCGTTCCACTATAAGGATAAAAAATGAAGATAACAGCATTAACATTACTCATCCTGCAAATAAACAGCCTGATTGACTCAGGTAAATATAACGACATTACAATCGATGAAGTACATCAAGCCATTGAATCAAAAAGGCTTTTGAGATTTATAAAAGAAAGATGTGGCTCTGATATAGATTTGAGCATTCATCTTGAAAGCACAGCCTATGGTGACTTTGAAAATTACTATGAAGAGAAAATATATCAAATTTATGGTGGTTATGCTGGAAGTGAACGACGTAAGTGGGGGGTGGAAAGACTAGGTCTATGCCTTGTCCTAGCTTGGACTAATGAGATAATTCAATGGGGAGATGACTTAGAACTCCCTAATCGCCATTAGTCACTGTAAATACGCCGCAGAACTCGCTGCGGCGTTTTGATAATTACCCCCAAGGAGGGGATTCGGGACCAAGGAGGTCTAGATCAAGATCTAGGATGTCATCAACCTCCACCATTAAATTCACAGGCTCTGGGGCTGCTGCTGTGGCCCAAGCATAAACAGGGGCCACATCATGAGGAGCATCGATCCCAAAGTGACCCGCGATCAAGTCAAACAACTGGTTGATGAAGACCCTCCGGCCCCACCCAGTCTTCCGCAAAACTAAAGACGATAACTCCATCCTGAACTGGGGCGCATTTGCTAAGCTAGGCACATGCTGCGTGATCAAGTCCGAAATCTCTCGCCGATTGTAGTTGGTCTTAACCTTCATAGCTTGATACATGGCCTGCGCTTCAAACAGGATCTGAGGACCGTATTGTTGTTCACCCATGGGTAACCCCCATCTCAGCCAAACGACGTTTAACCTCATCCACCCGCCCGGGCTTAAACAGTGGCTCAAGAGGGTATCTAGGGAGCTGACGTAGCAGCAGACCAAGCACCCGCAGCACCTCGCCAGTCACCGGTACAACATGCTCAAAGAGCTTGGCCCGCTTGCTGTTCTTGCAGGTGTCAACTGTCACGGGCAAGCCCACCGACGTCAGCAACGCCGAAATCTCGCTGTAGCTCATGGTATGGCCGTACCACGCTTTCTGCACCAATGAGCGGGTCAGAATGCGGGTAAAGATGCCCAGCGAGCCATCCGCGCAGACCCGCATCTTGGAACCCTGTAAAGCCAAGGCCGATTCGTAGTAGTCCTCCCAACTGGCCCAGTCAGCCATGGTCTTGAGGCAGTTACCTTGTAAACGCCAACCATCAAAGAGGGCGCGTGCGTGTTCGCATTGTTCGATGGTCTCCCAAGGCTCGCTGTCACAAGAGATATGCTCGACTCCAGCAACACCAGTCATCCGAGGGTTCACCAGTCGCCGCTTCCAGTCGAACTCTAAATTTAAGCGCCGTGTTTTTTGTAACATCACGAGGTCTGATTCAGTTCTCCACTGCTCAGACGTCGATATTAGGTGGCTTGCATCAGTACGTTGGTCGGGCTCGCGCTGAAGAAACAGGTCGAGCATATAGCTGTTATGTTCTGGCCGAGGCACTGGCGGCTTGACGCCTGCCTTTGCCAGTATTTCTGGGTACCCATCACACGCAACGGATGTAACTTGCCCACGAGTCTTCATCGCAATCAACTGCTGCACTCGGTGCTTCTCTACCAGCATCTCCGAAGAGTGGCAGAGGCTATGAAAGCGACTAGACACGGGCCCGTCTAATGGGATCTCGGAAAGGTCTGCCGTTGTAATAAATCCATCTGTGGTCACACTTATTAACCCGTAATGGTGCGAAATATTGTTCAGCAACTCCGCAAGAACTGCGCGAACAAAGCTAGTCACATAAGCAGCAAAATATGGATTGGTGATTGCTGACGCAGGAATAGCCTTACTCAACCCTGTTGGTATATCAAAGGTCGATTTATTTTTCAGACCCTGCCCAGTTTTACCATACAATGAGTTCCCGCATTCTTTCCATAGCTGTTCTTCAAAGCTCCCCTTCGGATACTTTGCTCGATTAGCCCTCACTTGCTCAGCAAAGGCACTGAATATACGAGGGCTGCCCTTCACCCATGGCACGATACAACCCTGAAGGATTTCTATATCACACCCCATATTCAGTGCAGCTTCAATCTCAGCAGCACCACAATAGCCGACCCCACGCAAAGGGAATATCAAGCCTGCACGTGAGCGAACAGGCAGGCAAGGGTAAGAAGTGCCAGCAGGAAAGCTAAAACGTACCCGCGCAAAACCCATCACATCACCACGGTAGGCATCGGGGTCCCTTTCAAGGCGTGCATTTTCATAATCAGGTACACGCAAACCAAGCAAGGCGGTTAAATAGGCACCGACAATATCTACATCATGGAAAACACAATACACTGTAGGCCCGAACATATACGTTTCATTTCGCCCCCCGGCATAGCAAAGACGAGCCAACTCCTCAAATATCAGGCGAGCAGCGGTAGCTTGGTTACGCTTAATTGTACGGGGTTTGCCTCGACGTTCATCCCAGATCTCCTCTGTGATTTCCTCAACCCCAATTGCGCTATTGAGGTCCAGGCCAAGCTTGTCCAAGCTCAGGATGAATATATTTACCGCAATTGAACCAATGGTCGCTGGCAAAGACTTCAAGCCCAACCCCTCAGCAAAACCCTGCATTTTCAGCCCATAAACCACTGCAATTTTGGCATCACGTAGAGCATAGTCACGAAACAAATCGGGCTGTTCCAGCATGAACCGCTTCATATCAGACTTACTATAGCCCTCAGGTAAGACTAATTTTGGTATACCGATCAGATCACCAACAATATCAAGCCCTGCACTACTTGGAGTCAAAGGCAAGGTGTCAACAAACTTCACCTTACATTCTATTTCTTTTCGGAACTTATCGCGTAGCTTCATCAATCCAGAGCCAGTTCGACGAGCACCAATATCATCAATATCTACAGCATAGGCTCCGTTCAAGGAACTAATGGTACGTCTTATTCCAGAGACCACTGTTTTATATTTGGCCCAAAAATCACTGAAATGGGTTATATCAGCGCGCAAGAAATGACCATAAATATATACAATGGCTGGATACTCTTCAATAACACCTTTCTGCTTCGCATTATGTAATATTTGACCAATAAACTGCTGAAAGCGAGGGCGATCCTTAGCTTTGTCACTTTTTATGTAAACAATGCCGTTCAATTCCTGGTCTCCAATTTTTAAGCAATACTGGCATGTCAGAAGAACATTCCGCCCGAGTATAGCATCGAAATAATATTCGACATCGATCCCTACATGACAACTCAAACCCTTGGCTTTCTCCACATCTTTTTTCAGCGTGCTATGGTCATCGACATCTTGCCGCTTTAAAAGATCTGCATAATCAAATACAGAGTCAGCACAGCTGACTTGGTTATTAGCCTCATCACATGCAGGTGCAACCATCCAATCAGAATAATTGGCCGTGGCCTCTTGGGATTCTGAAGAGTGCGTTTGCTCAGCGCAAAATTTGATGTTTTCCATAAAAACTCCAATTTTTGGGGTGAAAAAAAAAGCTCCCCCATCTAGATATAGAGGAGCTTGAATTGGTTGAGCGAAATTTATGCGATGAGCTTTGCCACGATATCATCCCGGATGGCTCGGGCTTTCACATTGTCCTCTTCACTGTACCAGAACAGTTTTTCCCCTTTGGTATTGAGCATCATCACGCCATGGTCAGGGTAATGGGTACAGGAGCCGATCAGGCTGATGAGCAGTGCGTCTCCACTTGGAAGCGTGATGAAGTTAGATTTCGCCATGAGAATTCCCTCTTAGAAAGTGATTGTTCCTCCCGCCTTTGTAGCCAGCGGGAGAGGTGTCACGGTCCACTGCTGAACCGCCAGGGCATATTCCGCAATTAGACCAACTCCGTAAACCATTGAATTAAGTGGACAAAAAACAAAATCATTAACTCCGGCGGCTATGTATTTTCAGAAACTCGTCGCTACCCCAGTGTTTTCGCTGATAGAGTAAAAACAAGCTTTCCTAGATAATGCCGTATAGATATGAACAAATTTTCATCAAAATTACCTGTTACACGTCAAGAGGCCCTGATCGAAGCCTTTTCAGAGGGGGAGACCATATGTAAGGCTGCAAAAAAAGCAGGTGTAAATAAAAACACCGCCCATTTGTACTTCTCAAAGCTTCGAGAAATCATCCGGATCGAATGCAATAAAAATCACCCAGAGCATATGAACTGTTATTTCATAGGGAAATATTTTTATCACAATGGCAGGAATGGGTTCATAAAACCTGAATTCAATAACAGCAAGCCAGAGATTGGAATAAAAATCATCAAGGGGTATGCCGTAGCCTTTCCCATTGTCTTTGGTCCAGAGAATAATAAAATAGATAAAATTGATGCAATAATTTACAGGGTGAATGGCGAGACAATTAACCTAGTGAAGAACAAAGCAGCCAAAAGATATCAAGTAACTCTATCATCGAATGTTGCGGAAGATTCATTGAAGGGTGATGAAATAAGACGACTCTACAAAATAACCAACGAAAGGCTATCTAAAAGCAATGGAATTTTAGACAACGCTTTACGTGGATATATTAAAGAGTGCGAATGGCGAGCAAATACACCATCAAGCCTTTGGACGTACGAATTAAAAAGGATTGCAAAAAAATACATTTCCGAAGAGATAAACCTAGGCGAGAAACCGAGGCAGAGCCTAGGGGATGACTTGGCTCTGGTCAGAGCCATTAATCGGTCACCAATGTTCAAATGACGGGGGATGGTACAGGCTCATGTCAGGGGTTGAGTGTGCAGTCTCGGAAATGGTAACGAATACGACATAAGAAACAAACAAAGATCGCCACCATCAAGCCATTAGAGACCAATCTGATTGACATGTAACCCTGCAATGAAGCCGAGCCCCACAGAGCAATTCCGATATCCTGCGCATTACTCAAACACAGGGAAGCCGCGCCTGGTAATAACTGCTGCCATGGAGTAGCAAACACGTGTGGGATGGTGCAGATCCACCGCACCATCCCGCTTATGAGCAACGGATGGAGCTTGATGCTCGCGCTGGCTACATGCTCCAACTCGATGACGACATGGGCAACTACGTAGAGTTCAATCACTGCTCACTCAATAGGCAGTAATGGACATCATGGCAGGGGTTAGAGAGCTCTCCTCTATGTGGTGTGAGTGGTGCGCTCTCTAACCCCACATATCCCTATCACCCCTCGACGCTAATTGATTGATAAAAAGACATTTTTTAGTATGGAATTTTGCACATATGCCTTCATTCGCGCATCTATTATGGCTCGGTTCTGGCCTCTTGAGCCCTCTGTCATCCCGCGCACATGCCCCTGTTCATTCCACCTCAACTGCAGCCCTGACGCTTGAAAAGTAAGGCGGGATAGCTCCCGCCTGATCTTCTTACTGAGCGACATACAGCTCGACGCTGCACCTTGTATCTCTTGGCTCTCCCAGCTCCTTCTGGCAGGTCTTGCTCCGTCCCTTCTCGTCGAGCTCGAAAATCCGCTTGGCCTCTACGCGATAGATCCCGTACTGCGACTTCAGTGGGTTAGTGAATGGCCCTTCGAAATCAATGCTGCATTCCGAGCCGCAACTCTCAACAACGGTATGGCCGTTACTCTGGATCGTGATGAACTTGGTGGTACCACTGCCGCCTGAGAAGTTGAAACGCCGTTTGCCTACAAATGGTAAATCAGCGCGGGCTTGAGCCGACTCCTGAAGCCCTGTGGGCTGCTGGCTCAGTGCTGCCTCACACATCTTGCTCAGCAGGGCATCGATCATGATCTCAGGCTGTGGCTGGCCGTTTATCTCCAGAGCCTCCACGCTGAATGCCTCACCTTGAACCCACATCTGAAGCATGCCCCTTACAGGCCGTTCCATGTAGGTAAAGGTGCCGCTCACGTTGACCAGCTTGCGGCCATCGGCGGCTTTACCTGCTGACCAATCGGGATCTTTGAAGAAGCTATCGGCCTGCTGCTCCAAGGTCACGCCTGGGCAGCTATCCAGTTCGCCTCCTTTCACGGTCAGCTCGTCCCATTTGCTGAGCAGTCCAGCTTGAGCAGCAGGAACCATCAGCAGTGAAATGCTGGCCGCCAGAGCGAGCTTCTTTATCATTACCATACCCATTGGAATGCCCTCACTGCTTGATAGTTGTAGCGTTTATCGAACTCTTCTTGGGTCAGGCAGAGCACACGGATGAACTCAATGACCGACAGTAAAACGGGGATCCCAGTTGTGCAGGCAGCCAAATAGATCAGACCCCAGCCCCAATTACCTGTGTAGAACTTATGTAGGCCCAGACCGCCACCAAAGAACATCAAGATGGCCATCAAGACCTTCCGCTTGCCCCGATGGTGAACTGTGCTTCCCACTGGTGCTGATTGGACTGGTGCTTGTGTCGGTGAAGGTTCACGAATAGGCCATGCCGTCACATCGATTGGGTTGGGTATCACCGCAGCTATCGCTTTGGCTTTCTTCTTGGCCGTACCGAAGGTATCAATGGCATCAACGAAGGAACCGGTCAGCGATAGCTCAACAATTCCTTCTTCCGGTGAGCTGAAATGCACTGTGACCCGTTGGCCGAACGGGTTAACCCCGTACTTCCAGGATGCTTCCAACTCTCCTTTGGCCCTATCAGCTTTCTTGATGGTGCCACCCTCTGCTTGCAGGTGAGCGGCTACATGCTCGAAGACAGCTTCGTAATCGTCATGACTGCGTAGAACGAGGTCAGATAGCGCAGTTATCGTGGGAGATCCCATGGTTTTGCTCCTTGTTGGTTGAACTACAGATAGTGGTGATTTGCCCCGACAGGTGGTGTCGGGGTTTGAAATAAATGACGTGAAATTTGGCTTACATCCGACTGAGCAGGGTCTTGAGGTCACGCTTGACCAGAGCCTGGATCCCCGCAGGGCTGATCACTTCAAGGTGCGGCAGGTACGTTTTGATCACGGGTAGCAGCTGAGCACCATCGAATACCCTGCTTGCCAGCAAGATGCTGCCGTCCTCCAGCTCTCGGATCAGTGCCTGCTCGGGTAGGATGTTCCGAAGCTTGAATTCGTAGGCTATGGGTGCAGTTGCCTTGAGCACTACCTCGTGAGTGGGGATAGCCTCTTGCTCGATGAGGCGTTGAAGAAGTTGCTGCTGTGACTCGCTGATCGCTGTTGGTGTCTCTATCTGCTTGAGGCTGGCAATACTCGACAAAGGTTCGATAAATGGCGCATCTGCCATCACCCCCGCCAAGTACCAGCGGCCCCGCTTATTGACCAGACGATATGGCTCAATCTCTTGCTCTGCTGGCTCACCAACCCATGTCAGCCTGACGTTGAGCTGTTGGCTGATCGCTTTGGCGAGTGGTTTTAGCCATTGGTGATGACTGTCATCATCATCGAGTTGAAAGCCCGAGAGGACGAATACAGGTGTTGATGCTGGGTTGAGCCAGTGCTTGATCAGGGTATCGTGATCATCCGGGAACAGTGCTTTGGCCCCAACTTGCTCGCATAGCCGAAGGATGGCGAGAGTCGATGCTCTGCCAAAATAGGATGGGTCCAGCCAATAGGTCTGTCCCTCACGCTCCAGTGGTAGATAAGCCAGTCTGACATTCAGGTCTCGCTGGATAGTACGAGCCGATACGTTGAACTCGGTGGCCAATTCTGAGATCACCAGCCGCTGCCCGTTGTTGAGCTTGGTCAGGATCACGCCGAGGCGTTGGGCTAAGGTGTCGTGTTCTGCCATCCAAGGAAGCATCGTTGTCAAAGGTGTCCAAGTGTCGCTGAAGTGCCCGACAGGGCGTGTCGACTTGGATTTTCACGACAGAGGGTGATTTGGGTAAGCAGAGTTGGTATTGGAGACTGGCGTTTGGCATTTAGCCCAGCCCGCTTGAATGAGGACCACGACGCCGATAATGTGGGCAAGATCCTGCTTTAGATTGATAAACGGGCGGATCTGCGTGCGCAAGGTTCAGTGACGACTGCAAATAACGGTGGTTCTCCGGCCTCTCTCACTATCTGAGGAAGCACCGAGACCGATCACCATTCGATGCCAAAACTCGCCCCGTAATGCGCAAAAATGGGGGACTCGCGCAGGCTCCGGTTGTTCGGCGGCCATGCCCCGCATGAAGTGCTGGGGACGGTGTTGTATCCGCGTTGGGGTAGAGTAACTGTTGCCCCTCCTCTTACCCCCCCCCCCCCTGTGAGATGGTCTTTGTACCATTGCTTATCCGGGCCATGGTGTTTTTGGCTCGATGGCGATGCCCCTGTCTGTGGCTCCTGCTTCTTTGCTTCAGAAAATGCCTTGGCCATCCCCCTCTTGCCTGCCTTCTAGACCACGTTCAGCTGCCTTGTCGGGTTGGTACAGCCGAGCTCCCTCCGGGCAGTCAGTGTTAGATTTTTGTTAGGAAACGCTTATGCTTTGGCACCTCAACCTCAATGCCAAGTCGGTCTCAATTTGGCGTAACGAGCTGTGCGCAACCGTTGAATTGCTTCAAAAACGTGCAAAGCTGTAATAAAGTGCTATTCATTTGAATCAATGGAGCAGATATGTCTAAGCACGCTGCCAAGATTGGTGATATTGGCACTGACCATGATGGCTTTCCTCCTACGCCCATTATCGAAGGCTCTCCAGATGTCTTTATTGATGGCATTCCAGCCGCTCGGGTAGGGGATGCGCTGGCCCCTCACGATAAGCCAAACAATCCACCCCATCCGCGTAAAATCGCCGCAGGCTCTTCCACGGTTCTTGTTAATGGTAAGCCCTTAGCGATTACTGGCGGCGCTGTTGATTGTGGTGGTGTGATCATTGGATCGGGCACTGTGATAGTCGGTGATGAGTTCAAACAAGTTGAGTCCAGCGTTATTGCTCCAGTGATCAAGAAAGCGACTCCCTTCATTTTCGCCAAGTCCAGCTCTGTGCCTTTGACAACTATTGAGGCCGCTGCTGGGCCTGAACCGCTAGCCATGTTTGGCAAAGCCGTAGTGCTCGCACCAATCCCCACGAATGCCAAACAAGGAGGCGCTAAATGACCAGTGCTGTTGCCACAAGTACGGCGAGTGAAGTCGCACTTGGAAGGATATCTGGTAGCTTGCCGAGCGAATTAGGAGCCTGGGCCTTGCGTACCAGTGGAGCTGCATCAGGAGCATTTCTGATGGCATTTTGGCCGTCTGATCTTGGTGATGGCACCCTCTACAGCGACGAGCAGTTGCAAGCGATGAGCCGTGCAGCTACCCGGGTCCGCTTCCGGTTTATCGAAGATGAACAGGGTCGAATGCAGGTCTATGGGATCCACACTAGCGCCTCATCTGGGATGGATTCAGTGCCAATCGTGCAAGCTCGGCAAGAAGGTAGTGCCATTGTCGCTGCGATCCCCGGTGGGCCTACGCTCACTTGGTACCCTGATAGCAGTGGTGAAGTGCCCGATGCCAGCAGCTACTACCCTGAGCGGGATGGTCTGGAGGTGTCGAATATTCTGGTGCGCCCCATCCCGGATGCGCCGGATGCGGAACTTGAGACATTCCCCGCTACTGGTGATGACCTTGAAGATTGCATCATTACCTTCCCTGCATCCTTGGGCATTCCTCCACTTTATTTGGTATTTAGTAAGCCTCCGGTTAAGTTGCTGGAGGTGGATCTTTTCCGCAATTTTGAAGGGAGACCCCGAAATGGTACTCATGCTGACCATATGCCTTCACAAGCAGCTATAGAGGCGTACTTAAAAAGCCTTGATTCAGACATGGACCAAGACTTAATTAAATCATACAAAAAGGACGTTGCATCTATTATTATTCCAGCTTCAGTTCATCAGAAGTATAGTGAGACATATGGCAGACGAAACACTCGCAATGATAGAGCTCAGATCATAAAAGATTCCAGTGACTTACGAAAAGCCGTGGATAATAACTTCGACGCAATAAAGCCTTACCTTCGTGATGAGGGTTTTAGCGACGCTGAGCTTGAGCAGGCTCGTGACAAAATGCATAAAATAAATAAGTCTCAGGGGTGGTATTAATGACTGTCGATGTGAAATTTTTAATTAATGGTTTTGGGAAAACATATCAAGAATTGTTTGATAGTGGTTTTATTCCATATAAAACCAAGCCAAAAGGCGATTCTGGCAGCCCTGTCATAACTCTTGATATGGCGAAGGAAGGAGTTCTCCTGACGTTTGACAAAGCAGATCAAAAGCTAATCGAAATGACATTGCGATTGATTGATGAGCGTAATGATAAATATACATTTCCAAATGAGATGCCAGCTCCTCTGTGGCTTGATATGTCTAAACCTTCTATACGTGAGCGCTTTGGCGAACCTTTACATTCACATCCTCCGCATAAAATAATAAACAGGGTATTTGGAGGTGTCGATTACTACGAGTTATCTAAAGGTGCAAAATCCGTAATGATGCTCGTGCGTTATAACTCTGAGCTGAAAGCTATGACTGTGACGTTCAAGCCTGCGGCCTTAGTAAATTGGAAGCCACTATCTCCCTCATTGTTGATTTAACAATCCATAAAATAACAGCCAACTTGGGCTGTTGGCTGTTATTTTATTTACGCTATCCACCAAACCCGTTCAATAATTAATAAAGCTTCCATAAGTCCATCAAAAATGCAGTGAAACTTATGGTGGACGTAATACACCATCGCAAATTGATAATGATGCGAAAGACCTTAAAGCTGCCGTGGATCGTAACCTTGATGCCATTAAGGGATATCTACGTGACGAGGGCTTTAGTGATGCAGAGATCGAGAAAGCGAGGCAGGCAATGCACCAAGTGAATAAAGAGCAAGGGTGGTACAAATGACGGTCAATGTGAAGGCACTAATCAATAACTTGGGACAAACCTACGAGGCTTTATTTGAAGCTGGCTATATTCCTTACAAAACAAAACCGAAAGGTGATTCTGGCTGTACAGAAATCAACCTCGACATGGCCAAAGAAGGGGTTCTCCTCTCTTTCGATCGGGCAACCCGAAAGTTAGTTGAGGTCGATATTGACCTAATACGAGAGGAAAACAGCAAATATGTTTTCCCGAATGAACTCCCTGAACCATTACAACAACACATGTATCGCCCTCAAGTGCGCGAAGAATTTGGCCAACCTAAAAACTCCCATCCTCCCTATCAAATAATAAAACGGCGTTATGGGGGCGTGGACCATTACCCAATGAAAGTAGGCGAACAGCGAGTAAGCATGTTGCTGTACTACAACCTTGAACAAGTAGTGACCGGGGTTGCATTCAAGCCGACAGAGCTTGTTGAGTGGAAGGAACTCGACCCTTCTCTGCTGATCACGTAAGTTGTTGGGTTATAGGATCTGAATCTCCTATACAAGATGCCCTACGGGCACAGCCCGTATACCACGGCATACCACTCTCCTCAGCCGCGCATAAACTCCAGCCCCCCAAGAGAGACAGCCAACCGGTCAAACTCGCCAGCCCCCGAAGTAAAGGGCTGGCGAGTTAGGCAGCGATACCTCCTGGATACTCCCTGCATTTGCTTGCTTATCCTGCTCGTTGCAAGGCGATCGACTCCGCTTTGACTGAGCTGGGAGCGATTAACGCTTGCTCCACGCAGTTCGCCACCTGTGCGCTGGTATGGCGCAATCTGCTGGCGTGTAGGTGGGCATATCGCTGACTGGATTGGCTGCTTGAATGGCCCAGCTGTGCCTGTACGTCATACAAGGTGCCACCGCTGGAGACAATCAACGCTGCAACCGAATGACGACAGGTATGAATACATACTTGCCCTTCGATTTGTGCTCGTTTCAGCATCCGGTTAAATGGCTTGGTGACGTTGTTCAATGGCTGCCCCGGCTTCTGTCCTGGGAACAGGTAGGGGTTTCCCGCTATCACCGGCGTATCCTGTAAAACCTGCATCGCCATATGATTCATATGCAGGATCCGGCTCTTGCCGTTCTTGGTGTGCGGGATAAACAGCGTCTGATTCACCTTGTCGATATGCTCCCACTTGGCCAGCCTCAGCTCATCTTTTCGTAGCCCCGTCAGCAACAGCAGTTTGACGTACTGCCCTGCATAGCGATTCTCGTCAGCATCCGCCGCCATGAACAAACGCCGGATCTCAGCCTTCTCTAGGAATCGGGTTCGCTGGTTGTTCTCGGGGAGCGTCTTCAGATAGACCAATGGATGTTGCTCCAGATACCCCATCCGTACACTCCACGTCAGGATAGCCTTGAGCAAGGTGGTGATCCGGTTGTTGGTGGCTGGCTTGCACTGACACATCAGGCTGGTTTGCAAGGCTTGCCCTTGCTCCAGATTGATTTCCGATAACAGCCGAGAGCCCAGCG
Organism: Aeromonas sp. SER; assembly: GCF_038739615.1. Classification (NCBI taxonomy): domain Bacteria; kingdom Pseudomonadati; phylum Pseudomonadota; class Gammaproteobacteria; order Aeromonadales; family Aeromonadaceae; genus Aeromonas; species Aeromonas sp. SER. The sequence continues at coordinate 65,934 of NZ_JBCGFC010000006.1, forward strand.
CCGGTTGCAGGTGATCCCGGAACCGCTGCTCGTCGTTCTGCCAGGAACGCTTATGATGCTTGGCATAAGGCAGGTAATGCAGCTGGAACAGCTCATGCAACGTGAGCTCTTGCCGTTTATCCTCCTTCAGTTGCTTGGGGTCGATGCCTTGTGACAGCAGCCGTTTATAGTCTGTGGCAATCTCTCTGGCCGTGTTCAGGTCTACGTCTGGAAAGCGCCCTATGGCAATAGCCCGCTTGCGACCATGCCACAGATACCGCATCAGGAACTTCTTGTTGCCCTCCCCTTTCCCCACCAAGCATTTGAGCCCTGAGATCTGGGTGTCACTGTATTCAGCCTCCGTGGATTTTGCATTTGCGGGATTGGGTGGCAACGCCTCAATCGCTTTTTGGGTGAAGCGAAAACGAGATGGGAGATCTGACATAGTGGAACTCCTGTTAACTGGTGTGAACGGGGACTGTCATTGCCCCAAGAAAAAACAGCACAGGGAGGTCGGATCCCTGTGCCGGTCTGGTAGTACTGACTTATCTGTTGACGGTGATGTTAGCCACCGATGGTTTACCCACTCGCGGCCAACGGCTTTCCGGTCGATATCTGGTCTGCGCGTCAGTCTGGCGTCACTGTCAGGGTGAAAACGTCCATCTGGGCGTAGCAACAAAAACTCTGCTGCCAGAGCTCAAACCACTCATTCACATCTGCCGGGGAAATCTCTCCCATCATCGAATGGGTGTACTCTTCGATGCTGAAATCAAAATCCAACTCTTTGGTCAACTCGGTACACCAGCCTTGGCCCACATAGGCAAAGTCAGTGACGTAGCGCAGATGCCAGCCGTCATCCCAGCGTTCAAGACGGATCTCGACAGGATGATAACCTCCGGTTGTTGCGCTGTAGTCTGGGTCTCGGTAGTTGAAGGTCAGGGCTGCTGGTGTTGTGCCATCCGGGATCTCATCAGGGAAATCCTCCAGCGCCGAGCTGATGGTCTGCTCCAGTAGCGTTTGCAGGTCGTGACTTATCCTCACAGGCAAGCCCGTGATAACAAGGGTAGGTTTCATATTGGATTCTCTTTAACTGAAAGGTGGGTATTCGAGTGATGGAATAGAGCGGGCTGTCGATGTGGGTTAGTTGGTGGTGCTGACCTCTGGCAGCTTGGCCTTGAGGCTGTCAAACCACTCGGTATGTTTACCCGTGATCAGATGGCCGAAACGCACTTCCGGTGCCGCCTTGGTCAATTCCAGATGGCGCAGCACGGCAGCCAGGAACCCCGCGTTATTGCTACTGCCTTTGAAGTGCCAGATCACCTTGAACAGGCCAGAGGTAAATGCCTTGTCTGGCTGTTGCTCCTTCAGTAGATCTACGACTTGTGCCAAGCCGAACCACTCCTTGGAACACAGGCCCCCGCCGCTGCTACCGGTCAGACGGATCAACAGCTCAGACTGTTCAGGTTCATGGCCTATCTCATAGCCCACAGTGGTAGTTGAGCCTGGTGAGAGCAAGGTGGCGACACCACTGGTTAAGATAACCTTGGCAGGCAGCGCGGGTTTATCGCTAGCCTTGTTCTCGGGCTGGGTATTGGTCTGCTGGCTGGCGGCTTGCTTGTTGGTCTTGCTATTCATATTGGGATCCTCGGATAAATCAGATAGTGGATTTCAGGTAAATGGTGGTGCCCAAGTCGGGCTGTGCCTGTTCAGGTTTGAGGCGGAAGGCCAGATGCTGGAATACCGGGAGTGGTGCGGTTAGGGCATCGAACGGTGTGCCGTACCCAGTGAAGCGATAGGGCTCCCATGCTCCCACTTCTGGGAGAGGCAGCCAGAACACGGCATCTTCTGCGCAGTCAATCAGCTTGATAGTGCCCGCTGCTAACCGCCAATAGTCAGCGTAGTAACCGTTGTCATCATCCCGGACTGACTCGCCAGTATGGGATGCTATCGAAATCAATACTTCAGGCTCTTCGCTGTGCAGGGACTTGGCCTTGAGCACGGTCGCCTCTTTGACCACGACCAGCAGCACAGGTTGATTTTCCTCTGGCAGGAACTCAGGAACATACATGCCGCATGTAATGACCTCCTGCATCAACAAGCTCAGCGTTTGCCAGCTGTAGGCATACCCTTTGAGTGTTTCGTGGGATGCGTATTTCCCTTCTTGAATGAACTCATCCATGGCAGTCTCCCTTAGTCTGCTGGGCCGGTGATGTAGCCGATAGTGCCGCCGATGATGGTGCCTGCGACGGCTCCTGGGATACCGCCTCTGGCACCGACGCCAGCTCCAGTGATAGCCCCCTTAATTGCTCCCTTGGTGCTGCCCTTTACCGTGAAATCTATACTGCCGTCTCTCATGGGCTTGATGCTGATCGCTGCTACTTGTTTGCGCAAAATTTGATGGATAAACATGTCCTGTCCTTTAAATCGTGGATATGAAAAAGGCCCTGAGGGGTTAGCTCAGGGCCTCATGTTCTGGATGAACATGGTTTTAATATGTGTTTGAAGCGCGCACAGATACGTTAGAGGTAATCAGCCCATTCCAGTTCTTCACGTGTCCTTCTTAAAGTTCCCGATGATGGCGTTCTATATAGATGCCATTTTGTATTCCACACCTTGCGCTGCTCCTCCTCCAACGTTGACCCTTTGGGTATCAAGTCCTCCCAACCCGGTGTATTTGTGTCTTTAATCACGACAATACAACTCAGCGGAGGGAGATCGTTGTAGAGGCAGTAGAGGGATACGATACCCAAGGCATTTCCCAAAGTGATGCCAGCTTGAGGTTGATATCCAAGCAGCTTAGCTAACTCACCATAGGTGATTGTTTTTCCTGGATTAAAAAGCACCCAGCCCGATAATATAATCCATATGAAATGTGCCTGTTCATAACGCCTAGCGCCTGACGCAGGTAAAGATTTGAGTTTCGGAATTTGGACTTTAGCCATTACACCCTCCAGATTGTGTAAAATTGCACAACTTGTGCATTTCTGCGCAAAATAAGGTTCCTCTTAAATCCCGCCAAAGTCAAATGCGATAAGCTATCTCACCATTCTCTGCCTGTAGACCGGTTATCCCCCAGACCCGCACTGAGCATACCCGGCCAACTCTGCTTGGGTGACTTTTGGCATCAGGGTTGCCGTCTACCCGTGCTCTTGCCTGCCATCCCCTCTGATTGCGTCTCTCCGGTCTTGTCTCCGGTCTTACCATAGCCACTGCGCACAGCGGTAAAGACCGGAGCTGGCGACCGGAAAAATGGCCTGACGACGAGCTTGCTTATCTACTCATCTCTGTGACGAAGTGCTCCACGCACATACCTTGACCACCCAGACCAGATATAGACCGGGCCAGGTTATGGAACAGAAACCAGCAACCACAAACGTAGAAGGGGGGCACTATGCCCCCCTTCGGAAATACATGTTCTCGACTTAACGCAGCTGCATATGAATCTCAAATTAATCCAATTATGACTGGGTCAAATCCTTAACTGTCTTGGATGGGCCGTTAGTTTGCACAGAGGCAATGCCGTTCTCGGCTGATGACTCGCTAGCGTACATCTGGCTCACACCAATGATCTGGTGGTTCTTGGCCTTCAGGTTAAAGTGCCACTTCCCGTTTACAGCCGGTTTCAGGTCATAATTGGCTCGTTCAGGTGAATTGGTCTGCACCGATGCGATACCGTTCTCCGCTGAAGCACGACTGTTGTACATCTCGCTAGTCAGGATTACCTCGCCGTTTCCCGCTTTTAGTACAAAGTAATGTTGCTTACTGCTAGAAAGTTTTAACTCATACCAACCCATGAAAATGCCTCCAGTCACCATTTGGAACACTCAGATTAATCTCTTTTCAGCTCTCAATACCGGGGGCTCACTCACACAAACTGAATAAAAAAACACACAACCCAACTTACTCACCACGAGAAATGCAAAGAGGCTCCGAAGAGCCTCTTTTTATGTCCGTATCTGAACCCGACTCAGCCCAGCAGCATATAAAGCTGGTGCGCTGCCACCCCGGCGCACAGGCCGCCGATGGTGTGGGCGACAATGGCGCGGGAGGTGAGATGGCGATAGCCGAGGGCATCAAGCATGGCGGTGTGGGTGCTCAAAAAGCCGCTCCAGCACATCCCCATGGCGGTAAACACTGCCACCTCGTTGCCGGTGATCCACCCCTTGGCAATAAAGGGGGGCACCAGCGACATGGCGGCACCGACCGCACCGAGCGAGGTAGCCGGGAAGGCGACCAGCTCCGGCTGCTGGAAGCCGAACAGCAGGTCAAACAGCCAGCTTACCTTGGCAGCCAGCACCGGCAGCAGGGCAACCCCCTGAAACGCTTCGCCGGTATAGCCCTTCTCCCCCGGGCCGAAGGTGAGCAGCATGACGAAGGTGCTGATGATGAGCACACCCGGGATCACCGCCATCCCCAGCTCCACACCGGATTTGCCGCCATCGAGCAACGAGTTGAGGATCCGCAGCCAGCCCGGCGCAGCCTCCTTGCTGACCCCGACCTTGTGCCCCTTGGCATCAGCCGGCTCATCGTCCAGCACCTCGCCCACCAGCGGGCGGATCATCCGCTGCATCAGCCGAGTAGATACCACCGAGCCAACCAGAGCGCCGAGCAGACCGATCAGCGCCGCGCTGGCGGTGGACTCCCCGCCCGGTAGCTGCAGGGTGGCCATAAAGGTCACCACGATCAGGCCCATACCGAAGGCGGTACCGAAGTTGGTCAGAGACACCAGTTGCCAGGGGGTGAAGCCCTTGCGAAAGCGGCTGTCCTTAGCAAGGCTGATCACCGCCGGGTTATCGGAGAAGAAGGTCATCAGCGCCGCCAGCGCGGTGCGCCCCGGCAAGCGGAACACCGGCTTCATCAGGGGTGCCAGCAGCACCTCCAGCAGCCGGATCACCCCGAATTCGCTCAACAGCTGGCTGAGAGCGCCGGAAAGTACGGTGATCCCCATGATGAAGAGCACGGTATTGAGCAGCAGCTGGTGGGCGGTATTGAACAGGGTGTTGACCATGGCGGAGAGGCCCATCTGGCTGCCGAGGTAGCCAAACAGGCTGCCCAGGATCAGCAGCACCAGCACGGGCTCAAGCCACTCGCGGATGGTGGCCAGTCGCCCCTTTGAGTCTATAACTACTTGATTTTCCATATCTATCCTGCCGTCATTCTGTGCGTGTGTGATTGTTGTTATGGTAAAAAAGCGGTATTGAACCAAAGAAAAAAAGCCCTTGTCTTGCGACAAGGGCTTTTCGGTTTGGCTCCTCCTGCTGGGCTCGAACCAGCGACCTGCGGATTAACAGTCCGTCGCTCTACCGACTGAGCTAAGGAGGAATTATTAGTGGTGCCCAGAGACGGAATCGAACCGCCGACACGGGGATTTTCAATCCCCTGCTCTACCGACTGAGCTATCTGGGCAAATGGTGCCGGCTACCGGAATCGAACTGGTGACCTACTGATTACAAGTCAGTTGCTCTACCTACTGAGCTAAGCCGGCACACTTTAAACCATTGTGCATGAACAAATTTTTTATTTCATGGCACCAAAATTTGGTGCCCAGAGACGGAATCGAACCGCCGACACGGGGATTTTCAATCCCCTGCTCTACCGACTGAGCTATCTGGGCGTGGGCGCTATTAAACGGATTTTAAGGCGGATGGTCAACGGGAAATTTTACTTTTTGTCTCGTTCGTCTCTTTTTTGCTCAACATCACCCGTTTTTCCCACTTCCTCGCCACAGGCACACCCTTTTCGCCGCCAGACTCTGGGTTCTTCCCCCTTGAGCAAGCGGGAGATGTTCTCGTGATGGCGGATCAGGATAAGGCAGGAGAGCAGCGAGACAGGGAGGGTGTATTCGGGTTTGAGCTGGTAGGTAAAGAGTGGCGTGAGCAGCACGGTAATGATGGAGGCCAGCGAAGAGTAGCCGCTTGCCAGCAACACCAGCAGCCAGGTGCCGATGACAGCGCCCCCCATGGTGAAGCCGAGCGGCATCATGGTGCCCAGCGCCGTCGCCACCCCCTTGCCACCGCGAAAATGAAAGAAGATGGGGTACATGTGGCCAAGGCAGGCAGCCACCCCGATAAAGCCGAGGTAGACCGGCTTTATTTGCAGATACCAGGCGAGATAGACAGGCGCCGTTCCCTTGAGCACATCGAGCAGCAGCACCACCAGCGCTGCCAGCCGGCCACCGAGGCGCAGCACATTGGTGGCGCCGGGGTTGTGGGAACCATGATCCCGCGGGTCGGGCAGACCACTGCAGCGGGAGACCAGCACAGCACTGGATAGTGAACCACCCAGGTAGGCCAGAATAATCATCAAAATCGTCAGGGCCGTCATCTTGGTCGTTTTTACCACGATATGAATGGGGTATGATGCGGGCCACAACGCTGGCATGGGCCCATGCCCACCCAGAGCGCCTCGGCAAGCCTGTTGCCCGGCCAGCATCCCTGCGCTGTCATCACAGCCCATCAAGAGTAAAGAAGAAGTACAGTCATGGACAAGGTGTTTATTCGCGGACTCGAGGTTTTGACCACCATAGGTGTATATGAGTGGGAGAAAGGCATTCGCCAGAAGCTCCGTTTTGACCTCGAAATGGGGTTCGACAACCGCCCCGCCGCCGCAACCGACGACATCAATCTGGCACTGGATTATGCCGACCTCTCCAACAAGATCTGCGAGCATGTCACCGGCAAGATAGTCGAGCTGGTCGAGACCATGGCCGAGCAGGTCGCCATGCTGGTACTCGCCGACGAGCGGGTGCAGTGGGTCAAAGTCACCCTCACCAAGCCGGGCGCCGTACCCAATGCCGCCGGTGTCGGAGTCGAGATCCTGCGCCACCGCACCCCAGCGGCGAGCAGCAACTGATGACCACTATCTATATCAGCCTTGGTTCCAACATCGAGCGAGAGCGCCATATCCGCGCAGGACTCGATGCATTGCACGCTGCCTTCGGCGAGCTGCGGGTCTCCCGGGTATTCGAGAGTGAAGCGGTGGGCTTCAACGGCCGTCCTTTCTACAACCTTGTTGCCGCAGCCGAGACCGACCTGCCGCTGGTTACCGTCTGCCAGCTGCTGCGCGAGATGGAGTTCGCCCACGGCCGCGAGCCGGATGCCAAGAAGTTCGCCCCGCGCACGCTGGATCTCGACCTGCTGCTCTATGGCGAACTGGTCTGCGAGACGCCACTGGTGCTGCCGCGCGGCGAGATCCTCACCAACGCCTTCGTGCTCTGGCCGCTGGCCGAGCTGGCGCCCGGACTACGCCACCCCGTCGATGGCCGCACCATGGGCGAGCTGTGGGAGAGCTACGACAAGGCCTCCCAGCAGCTGTGCCCCATTCCCTTTCACTGGGAAGCGCGGGAGCTGCTGCACCACTGATCGACAAGGGCACCTCGCGGTGCCCTTTTCGTTGATATGACTTCTTATCCTGTTCTTTCTTATCCTCTGACCTGAGCCGAAGTCGTGCCCCCGTCTCGCGCCAGTTGGGCGAAGATCAGCGCCGCCAGCATGGAGAGCAGGCCGACACAGAGGTAGGTAAGGTGGAACCCTGCCAGCCACTGGCCGTTGGCGGCTGAGGTGCCCGCCGAGAAGAGCCCCAGCAAGCTGGCGGCAATCGCAACCCCCAAACTCATGGAAAGCTGCATCACCACCGAGAGCAGGCCATTGCCGCTACTGGCCAGGGTCGGGCTGAGATCTTGCAGCGTAAGAGTGTTCATGGCGGAGAACTGCAGCGAGTTGATGGCGCCGAAGATCGCCAGCCAGCCCAGCAGCACGCCATAGGGAAGCTGGTTGTCAATAAAGTAGAAGCTGGCGATCATGGCACCGAGCAACAGGGTGTTGCCGATCAGGATCCGGCGATAGCCCACCCTGGGGATGAGCTTGTTCACCAGCGTCTTGGTCAGCATGGCGCCCAGCACCGTCGGGATCATGGTCATCCCCGCCTTGCTCGGGGAGAAGCCGAGCCCCAGTTGCAGAAAGAGCGGGGTGAGGAACGGCATGGCACCGCTGCCAAGTCGGGCAAACAGGTTGCCCCAAACCCCGATGGCGAAGGTGGCGGTCTTGAACAGGTTCAGGCTGAAGAGCGGCTGCTCCGCACTGGCGGCATAAAGCCAGTAGCTCGCCATCGCCGCCAGCCCGAAGATCAACGCAAACAGCGCCCAGCCGGTGGAGATGCTGTGCTCCCCCAGCCCCTGCAAACCGACCGACACCAGCACCATGCCGAGGCTGAACAGCACGAAGCCCTGCCAGTCAAAACGGGCGGTAGCCTGACGAAGATCGGGCATAAAGTACCAGCTCGCCATAAAGCCGATCACCCCCACCGGCAGGTTAATCAGAAAGACCCAGTGCCAGCTCGCCACCTCGACCAGCCAGCCACCGAGCGCCGGCCCCATCAGCGGGCCAAGCAGCCCCGGAATGGTGACGAACGACATCACCCGCAGCAGCTCCCGCTTGTCATAGACCCGCAGCACCGCCAGTCGCCCGACCGGCATCAACAGCGCGCCGCCAATCCCCTGCAGCACCCGGGCTGCCACCAGCATCGAGAGCGAACCGGAGGCGGCACAAGCCAGCGAACCGAGGGTGAACAGCGAGATTGCCGCCAGATAGATGCGACGGGTACCGAACCTGTCCGCCAGCCAGCCGGAGGCCGGGATAAGCAGGGCCACCGTCAGCATGTAGGCGATCACCACCGACTGCATCTGCAGCGGGCTCTCCCCCAGCGTCTCGGCCATGCTGGGCAGAGCGGTATTGAGAATGGTGCCATCCAGCGACTGCATGAAAAAGCCGACAGCCGCCAGCATGGGCAGCCACTTGCGCTGGGCCGGGGTCACCCCGAGTGAAACTTCCGCCATAACAGACCACCTCCACTTCAGGAATAAAAAGACCCGCTCTCGTTGTTACGGGCGGGTCATGTCAGACATCAGGCATCCGGCTGGCCAAGCATGGCCTTGAGCTGCTCTTCGAGGCTGGGCTCGGGAGCCTTGAGCGTATCAAGGAACAACCGCTCTATCCCCGCCTTGTCCTGAGTTTTCACGATAAACACCAGTCGGGACTGGGCCTTGCCCTCCGGCCACTCACCCAGTGCCTGCAGCGGATAGAGCTGACCGTGGACGCCGTGGATCACCACCGGCTGACTCTCCCCTTCCAGCTGCAAGATCCCCTTTAGGCGCAGCAGTGCATCACCATACTGTGCCTGTACCGCATCGATCGCAGCCAGCAGACGAGAGGGCTTGAGCGGCTCGCCGATGCGCAAAGAGAAACTTTCGATGTTGCCGTGCTCGAAGTGGGTGGGCGCAGCGGTGCCCACCTTGGCGGCGAACGGCTGCATCTTGGGTTGCATCGGTGACGCCAGCCCCTGCTTGGGGGATTCGGTGCGCAGCCATGCCAGCAGCTGGCGCACATCGCGCCCGGCCGCTTCGTTGTAGGCACCCAGCTTCTCCAGCACCTTGGGCGAAAGCTCGCCATTGGTCACCAGCTGGAGCGGCGCTGCCGGATTGAGTGCCGCCAGTTGAGCTTCGACCCGAGCCAGCTGCTCGCCATCCACCAGATCGCCCTTGCTCACCACCAGCAGATCCGCCAGCGCCACCTGTTTCACCGCCTCATACTGGGCCGCCAACTGCTGCTCGATATGACCGGCATCCACCACGGTGACGGTGCCATCGAAGCGGTAGCGCTGGGCGATAAAGCCCTCTTCCCTCAACGTGAAGAGCACGGGGGCCGGATCGGCGAGGCCAGTGGTCTCGATAATCAGCCGCTTGAACGGTTTGATCTTGCGCTGGATGGCCTTCATAAAGAGCCCCTGCAACGCCTCCACCAGAGAGCCCTGCACCGAGCAGCAGATGCAGCCGGAGTCGAGCAGCATCACCTGCTCATCTACCTGCTGCACCAGATGGTGATCCAGCCCCACCGAGCCGAACTCGTTGATCAACACAGCACACTCGCCGAGTTCCGGCTGCTTGACCCAGTGGTTGAGCAAGGTGGTCTTGCCGCTGCCGAGAAAGCCGGTCAGCAGGGTCACTGGGATACGGGTATCTTGCATATCGGTCATGTCGAGTCCTTACCGGTTGGCAAACAGGTCGCTGAGCCAGCGGTTTTCAAAGCGGCCGTGGGGGTCGAGTTCACGCTGCAAGGCCACGAAGTCGTTCCAGCGCGGCAGCAGGGCCGGAAAGTCGTAGAGATCCATCGCCAGATGCTTGCCGAAGTGGGGAATGCCGCCGAGCGGCACCAGCAGTTGCTGCAGCTCGCGCATCTGCTCCATGGAGCCGTTGACGAAGGTGCCGTCCGCCGCCAGATAGACCAGAAAACCGATCCAGCAGACCGGCTGGCCGTAGGCGGCACTGAGCCAGGCCTCGGAGGGGCCGGTGCAGCGCAGGATAAAGGGGTAGTGCAACACGCCCGGATTGGCCTGCTGCCACGCTTGCAGAGTCTCCAGCGCCTCGTTCATGCGATGGAGCGGCACCGCCACTTCGCAATTGATCTGGGGCGCCGGGATCCCCTTGCAGAGGATCTGATAGACGTTGCCCACCAGATCGGAGGCATCCTTGAAGCGGCGCACAGTCTCGAAGTGCTCACCGGCCAGCGCCTCATCCTTGGTGTCTTTCGCCATCTTCTGCAGGGTGGCATCTATGGTGGCATTCATGCGGGCGTCGATATCGCCATCCAGCAGCAGCGGCTCGCTGCCACCGGCGCGGTAGCGGACCACCTCGTCATCGGAGGCGGGATCCACCAGCCAGATGTGGCTCTCGCCGGTCCAGGCAAACCACCAGCTCTTCACGAAGCCGTGCTCGCGGTTGAGCCGCTCGTTGTGCTCCAACAGGAAGGGGTAATCGGTGGTGAACTTGGTGCAGCGCATGATGCGGTTCGGTACGGTACGCAGGGTGACGTCGAGCAGGATGCCGAGCATCCCCATCCCCATCACGAAGGCGCCGAAGCGCGGGTCGGTGCGATCCACCCGGATGATGTCGCCATTGGCCAGCATCACCGTCATCGCCTCCACCGCATCGCAGAGGGCTGACTGATGCAGCCCCTGACCGTGGGTGCCGGTGCTGAGGGCGCCGCCCAGAGTCTGGATGCCGATAACCCCGGGGGAAGCCGGCAGCATCCGCTCCATGGCGATAAGATCGCCGTAGACGATATCGAGGGGCGTCCCCGCCTGATAGGTCACGGTATCGGCGGTTTTCGCCAGCTGGCCGCGCAGGTGGTGCAAGTCCACCAGCAGCGCCTGACTGCCCTCGGCATAGACGCTGTGAATGGGTTCGAAAGAGAGGCCGGAGCCGATAAGGCGCAGCTTGCGCTCGGGGTGTTCCCGCAGCAGTTGCTGCAGCTCGTCGCGGGTTTTCGGGCGCCACACCTGATCCAGCGCCCCGAGGGGATTGGTTCTCGACCAGTTGAACAGCACCTCCCGATTACCAATCGCCTTGATGCTGTGAAATGCCTGGAACTGAACCGTCATACCGCGCCTCATCTCTTGCTGACGTCAAAATGAGCGACGATTCTACCGAAAAGCGGGCGCCAAGGCATGGAAAACAAGACCCTGCCAATCTGGTGGAATTGGCCTCATTCCCGCTATCGCCACATTATCGGAATCGTTTGGTACTGGTCGGCGAGTCTCTCAGACGGTACCCGGGATATCGCCCGCCAGCGCGGTGGCCGACTCTTCCTGCTCCTTTGGCAACAGCTCGTCGCAGAACTGGCGCAGCGGCATGGGGCGGGCAAACAGGAAGCCCTGCAGATAATCGACCCCCTTGCTTCTGAGGTAGTCAGCCTGCCTGCTGGTTTCTACCCCTTCCGCCACCAGCGCCAACCCGAGGCGAGTCGCCAGATCGATCACGTTGTCCACGATATGCTCCGAGAGCGACTCGGTGCCGATACGGGCGATAAAGGACTGGTCGATCTTGAGGTAGTCGACATGGAACTGCTGCAGATAGATCAGGCTGGAGTGGCCAGTCCCGAAATCGTCGATTGCCAGCTTGACCCCCATCTCGTCCAGCTGACGGAACAGGGAGAGGGTCTTGGGATCCGCCACCAGCAGCTCACGCTCGGTCAGCTCCAGCACCAGTACCACCTTGCCGGGGGCAAAGTGATCAAGGAACAGCCGGCACTCCTGCAGCAGGGCAAAGTCGTGACAGTGTGCTGCGCTGATATTGAAACTGATATGAAAACCGTCGGGCAAAGAGCGTTGTACCCAGCTCAGCTGAGCTGCCACGTTGCGCATCATCTGGCTGGTCATGGGGACGATAAGCCCCGACTCCTCAGCCTGCGGAATAAAGAGATCGGGGCGGATCACCCCTTCGGTGGCATGGTTCCAGCGCATCAGCACCTCGGCCCCCATCATCCGCCGGGTGTCGCTGGCCACCAGCGGCTGCAGATAGGGGACAAACTCTTTCGCCCGCAGTGCCCGACGCAACTCATCCGTCGGAGAACCAGGTCGCCCCAGCACCCACCACACCAGCAGGGAGAGCAACAGGGATGCGCCAACCAGCGACAACAGCGCCGTCTGGCGAGCTTCCCACAGCGAACGCCAGTAGAGTGGCATGGTATAGCCGGCATAGATGGTGAAGGGGTAACGCTGGGAGGAGAGTTCAAGGCTGGTGCTGTGGTGCAGTCTGGGCAGACGTTCGAGATAACGACCCGATTCGCTGAGCCAGGCCGAACCGACTTGCAGGAACAGCTCGCTCGGCTTGCCACTCAGGGAGAGCATGAAGCTGAGCTGGGTACTGTCGATGGCACTCAGGGCCGCATCAGAACCCTGTTCGAGACGCACCACCAGCAGCGGGTGATTCTTGCGTACCCGGTTGCCGCTCATCAGCAACAGTTTGCGCCCGGTGTAGATAGTGCTGTCATCTGCATCATTGGCCTCACCAAACAGGGAGGTACAGTTGATCACCCCGTCGCGCACCAGATTGACCGAACGCAGAAACGGTTCGAGCGCAACCGTCTTTCTCAGGATCAGCAGGTTCTGGGCACAGGGAGCATTGACCAACGGCAACACCTCCCGGTTGGCCTCCTCGGCCCTGTCCAGCATCTCCTCAAGCAGCAGCTTCGCCTTGTGCGCCGAATCGCGAGAGTCAGATCTCAGATCCTGAACATAGATACTGTGAATGATCCAGCTGCCCACCAGCAGCGGCAGGGAAAATACCAACAAGGCACTGCCAACACGCAGCCTGGTTCGGGAGAGATCGATCCGGAATAGAAACATAGAGAGCCACGCCACAGTTGGTCAGAGCCGCCCGCAGGCAGACATCCACATCATACCGACCAACGCAGGGATCTCCCGACTGGTCATAACCAAACAACATAACGCAAAGCACTTATAAAACGAACAGCGAAAACTGTGGTTGGATCACAGCCCGCAGCAACAAGCCTCGAAAGAGGCTCAAGAATAGAAAGCCGCAAAATAGAAATGCCGCGTATTACGCGGCATTTCTCGTTACAGCTGTGCAGTGAGGCGTTAGACCGCCTGCTGCAGGATCACCGCATCGGCCTTCTTGGTGTAGGAGGCGATCTCGTTGAAGTTGAGATAGCGGTAGGTGTCAGCCGCAGTGGCATCGAGCGCCTTGGCGTATTGCAGGTACTCAGCCACGGTCGGGATCTTGCCGAGGATGGCGGCAACCGCAGCCAGCTCCGCAGAGGCCAGATAGACGTTGGCACCCTTGCCCAGACGGTTCGGGAAGTTACGGGTGGAGGTGGAGACCACCGAGGCCCCTTCCGCTACCCGCGCCTGGTTGCCCATGCACAGGGAGCAGCCAGGGATCTCGATGCGGGCACCGACGCGACCAAAGATGCCGTAGTAGCCCTCTTCGGTCAGCTGATCCTTGTCCATCTTGGTGGGCGGCGCGATCCACATGCGGGTCGGCAGCTCACCCTGATACTTCTCGAGCAGTTTGCCGGCGGCGCGGAAGTGGCCGATGTTGGTCATGCAGGAACCGATGAACACCTCGTCGATCTTGTCGCCAGCCACGTCGCTCAGCAGACGGGCATCGTCCGGATCGTTCGGCGCGCACAGGATCGGCTCCTTGATGGTGGCCAGATCGATCTCGATGATTTCGGCGTACTCGGCATCCTTGTCCGCTTCCATCAGGGTCGGGTTGGCCAGCCACTCTTCCATCCCCTTGATGCGGCGGGTGATGGTGCGCACGTCGCCATAGCCTTCGGAGAGCATCCATTTCAGCATCACGATGTTGGATTTCAGATACTCGATGATCGGCTCTTTATCCAGCTTGATAGTGCAACCGGCAGCGGAGCGCTCGGCACTGGCATCAGCCAGTTCGAACGCCTGCTCTACCTTCAGGGTCGGCAGACCTTCGATCTCGAGGATACGGCCGGAGAAGATGTTCTTCTTGCCCGCTTTCTCGACGGTCAACAGCCCTTTCTGAATGGCGGCGTAGGGGATGGCATGGACCAGATCACGCAAGGTGATGCCAGGTTGCAGCTCGCCCTTGAAGCGCACCAGCACGGATTCCGGCATGTCCAGCGGCATCACGCCGGTAGCGGCGGCGAAGGCCACCAGCCCAGAGCCCGCCGGGAAGGAGATGCCGATGGGGAAACGGGTGTGGGAGTCACCACCGGTACCCACGGTATCCGGCAGCAGCATGCGATTCAGCCAGGAGTGGATGACGCCGTCACCCGGACGCAGAGAGACACCGCCTCGGTTCATGATGAAGTCCGGCAGGGTGTGGTGGGTCTGTACGTCGATGGGCTTCGGATAGGCTGCAGTGTGGCAGAAGGACTGCATGGTCAGATCGGCGGAGAAACCGAGGCAGGCCAGATCTTTGAGCTCGTCGCGGGTCATCGGGCCCGTGGTGTCCTGAGAGCCGACCGTGGTCATCTTGGGTTCGCAGTAGGTGCCGGGGCGAATGCCCTTCACGCCGCACGCCTTGCCCACCATCTTCTGGGCCAGGGTGAAGCCTTTGCCGGTATCGGCCACCGGCTGCGGGCGACGGAATACGGTAGAGAACGGCAGACCCAGCGCTTCGCGGGCCTTGTCGGTCAGACCGCGACCGATGATCAGCGGAATACGGCCACCGGCGCGCACTTCGTCGATCAGCACGTCGGTTTTCAGTTCAAACTGCGCCAGCACCTGCTCGGTGCCGTGCTTGCAGATCTTGCCGGCAAACGGGTAGATGTCGATCACATCGCCCATCGCAAGCCCAGAGACGTCCACCTCGATGGGCAGAGCGCCGGCATCTTCCATGGTGTTGAAGAAGATCGGGGCAATCTTGCCACCCAGCACCACGCCACCGGCGCGCTTGTTCGGCACGAACGGAATGTCGTCGCCCATGAACCAGAGCACCGAGTTGGTGGCAGATTTACGGGAAGAGCCGGTACCGACCACATCGCCGACATAGGCCAGTGGGAAACCCTTCTCTTTCAGGGCGTCGATGGTCTTGATGGGGCCAATGGCGCCATCCTTGTCGGGGGTGATGCCGGGACGGGCGTTTTTCAGCATCGCCAGCGCGTGCAGCGGAATGTCCGGGCGGGACCAGGCGTCCGGTGCAGGAGAGAGGTCGTCGGTGTTGGTTTCGCCGGTCACCTTGAACACGGTGACGGTGATCTTCTCGGCCAGCTCCGGGCGCGAGAGGAACCATTCGGCATCAGCCCAGGATTGCATCACCTGCTTGGCGTGAGCATTGCCCGCCTTGGCCTTCTCCTCCACGTCGTGGAAGGAGTCGAACATCAACAGGGTATGGGAGAGGCCCTTGGCAGCAAGAGGAGCCAGGGTCGCATCGTCCAGCAGGTCGATCAGCGGCTGAATGTTGTAACCACCCTGCATGGTGCCCAGCAGTTCAACGGCTTCGGCGGCAGTCAGGATGGGAGAGTGGGCTTCGCCCTTGGCGACGGCGGTGAGGAAACCGGCTTTGACATAGGCCGCTTCATCAACACCGGGGGGAATTCGGGAGGACAACAGCTCTTTCAGAAAGTCTTGTTCGCCGGCGGGCGGGTTCTTGAGCAGCTCGACCAGGGCGGCGACCTGCTCTGCGTCCAGAGGTTTGGCAACCACGCCCTCGGCAGCACGTTCTGCGACGTGTTTACGGTATGTTTCAAGCACGACTAATTCCTCTTTGGTCTTTTTTTGGGGTTCGCCCACGCTCGCGGCGATCGTCCTTGCGGGACACCCCGTAGGGTGCTCCCCACTATATAAGTTTTAACGACCAATTAAAATCCAAACCCTGTTAACCAATTCAACACAAAACCGTAACCAATTAAACAGGCTGGTATTTTTTGAAAATTAAATACCAGCCCGGATGCAGAGTTAACAAATACGCATCATTTATCCATTATTGGAACGTAGTGCCCAATTGCAGATAGAAGACGCCATTCCCCTCCTCCGCCATGCCGTAGCCGAGGAACACCGGGCCAAGGAAGCTCTCGACCCCCACATAGACGGAGCCGGCGGTGAAGGAGCTGTCAAAGCTGATATCTTCACCCTTGTCCCACACCCCGCCCTGCTCGAGAGAGCCGCCCAGATAGAGCGGCATCTTGAGGGCACCGAAGTCGTTGTCCGCCACCCGGTAGATGTAGCGCAACCCGCCAAACAGGCTGTAGCGACCACTCAGCTGATAGCGCTGGAAGCCGGAGAGACGGAACAGCCCACCCAGATCCTGGATATAGAGCGGCAGCGCCTCCTGACTGCTGGAACCACCGCCCTCCAGCATCAGGTTGAGGCTGTGACGCCCCCATGACCAGGGCTTGATCATGGAAAAGTTGTAGTTCCACCCCTCGTCGCGGCTGCTCTGATCCTGCTCTCCGCCGGAGAGATTGACGTGGGAATAACCCAGCTTCATATCCCACTTCTCGCCCGAGTAGGGGAAATAGAGGCTATCCAGGGTATCGTGCTCAAAACGGATGAAGGGCCCCCATGCGGTGGCATCCACACTGGTATTCTTGAAGTTTTTCAGATCGATATTGCCCACCCGCCCCTCAAGCCCCGTGTAGATACGGCTCCATGGCTGGCTGTTCCAGCCAACGGCCAGATCGGAGCTAAAGAAGGAGTAGTCGCTGTCGAGGTAGTTGAATGTATCCGGCTCGGAGCTGAAGATGCGGCGCTGGGTCTTGTCATAGGCCAGGCTTGCCTCGCCAAAGAAAGTCTGGGAGGGCTCCAGCGGGGTATAGAAGTCGGTCTTGATATGTTTGGCCGTGCCAAGAGAAGCCTCAGTCAGCCACTCCCCGCCCCAGTTGTTGACGTTGGTGAGGGTGTAGGACATGCCGACGTTGTAGTTGGAGGTGTTCTCGAAATCATCGGAGAAGCCAAACTGGAAGTTGAGGTAACCCGGCCCCCAGTTCTTCTCGCTGGCATCCACCACCAGCACGTTCTCGCCATCGCGCTCATCCACCTCGTAGGTGATGCGGTCAAAGGACTCCAGCGCATAGAGGCGGCGAATGCCTGCCTCCAGACTCTCGTTGGTCTGGATCTTGTCCGGTCGCACATCCAGCATGGCGCGCACCGTCTCGTCGGAGAGGCGCGACTTGTTGATGATCTCCACCTTGTCGATGTAGTAGGCGGGCAGGCCGCTGCGTTCGGCACGGCGACTCAGCTTGCGGTTGCGGTACTCGTTGTAGCGCTCCTTGCTCAGGGAGAGCTTGTCGAGTTCCAGCGACACCTTCTCGGCCGCCGCCTCGCCTATCTTGATCCCCTCCGGCATCCGGGCAAAATCGGCGATCCCCATGTCGCCAAACTCGGGAGTGAGCAGGATATCCTTGGGCCCCAGCAGCGCCTTCTGCTTGTCGGTGCCGACCTGGGTCATGTAGGTAGTGAGCTGATCGATCATGGCAAGGCCGGACTTGAGGGACTCGCGGGTGCGCAGCCTGGCACTGATATCCACCGCGATCACCACATCGGCTCCCATTGCCTTGGCCACGTCCACCGGCATGTTGTTGACCGCACCGCCATCGGCCAGAATCCGGCCATCCCACTCCACCGGCTTGAGCGCTCCCGGAATGGACATGGAAGCCTGCATCGCCTTGGCCAGACTGCCGTGATCGAGCACGTAAGGGGTGACCGTCTCCATATCGGTTGCCATGGCACGATAAGGGATCGGCAGATCATCGAAGCTCTTCAGCGCCGGCAGGTTGGAGGTGGCTGTGCGCAGCAAGCTGGCCATGGATTGGCCCTGAAAGAAACCATCCGGCAGCTGAATGGTGTCGCCATTGACGCCGATATCGGTGCGTAGCTGATACTTCTCGGTCTGCTGCTTCTTGCGCAGGGAGAGCTCATCACGGCCCACTTTGTCCTGATAACCCTTGTTCCAGTCGATGGCCAGCGTCGTACGCTCCACCTCCTCGGCGCTAAGCCCCATGGCGTACATGCCCGCCACATAAGAGCCCATGCTGGTGCCCACTATGATGTCGACCGGGATACGCTTCTGCTCCAGCACCTTGAGGATACCGATATGGGCCGAGCCCTTGGCGCCACCACCACTGAGCACCAGTGCCACCTTGGGGCGGCCACCATCAGCGGCCTGCACCAGCAGCGGCATGGCCGCCAGCATAATCAAAAGCAGTCGGGTCCATCCCGCACGAACGCTGCGCATCATATTTTCCATCTTGTTCAGGAAGCCGGTCACCAGAGATGGCCTCTACTATAAGGGGCCGGAGCACAAGCGCAACCGGCATTCCGGCCAATTCAGCCTCTCCCGGATCTATTCGTCCGCCAGCCCCTTGTGAGCGCAAACGCAATCCATAAATAAAGGGCCGAAAGGCTCATGGGTGCCCCCTCTCTGCCGCTAATATGAGAGTCGTCAATCTCTATCTTTCGGGCACTTATATGCTGGCAACCCTGACCCTCAAACAGAAAATTCTGGCCACCGTCACCCTGGCCGTCGTTATCTCCTGCCTGCTGGTGGGCTACTTCAGCCAGCGCGCAGCTCAGCAACTGATCGAAAAGCGGATGTTCGAACAGGAGCTGCCCAACCTGACCCAGCGCATCAGCAAGGAGATCGAGCAGGATCTCAACGGTATCGCCCGTGCGGCACAGCAGCTGGCCACCGACCGCTTTATTCTCGACTGGGTGGATCGGGGCATGCCCAAGGAGCAGGAACCACTGCTCATCAACCAGCTCAAGGATGTGGCCAACCAGTACGGGCTGGTCACCGCCTCCTTTGCCGATCGCCAGACCGCGGCCTACTACAACCAGGATGGCTTTCTGCGCAACCTCACTCCGGCTCAGGATGCCTGGTTCTATGACTACACCAAGAGCCAGAAGGAGATGACTCTCAGCATCTTCCGCGAGAGCACCGGCGAGATGAAGCTGTTCGTCAACTTCCAGCAGCTCAATGGTCGCGGACTGGCCGGCTTTGCCAAATCTCTCGACTCCATGGTTGCCATGGTGTCCAACTTCCGGCTGGAAGATAGCGGCATCGTCTTTATGGTCGATGGCAGCGGCAAGGTGAAATTGCACCCCGATGCCAGCCGGATAGAGCGTGACAACCTGAGCCAGCTGGCAGGCAGCGACAGTGGCAACCTGCTGGCCAAGCGCCCCTTTGCCGTGATCAGCGCCGAAGTGAATGGCGAGCCCATGGTGCTGGCCAGCAGCTATATCCCGCTGCTCGACTGGTATCTGGTCGTCCAGGTACCGGAAGCAGAGATCTACGCCGAGCTGGATCAGAACCGCAACCAGATCCTGATGATCTCGCTGGTCATCGCACTCGCCATGGGGGCCATGGGTATGCTGCTGGCGGGCTCTGTCAGCCGCCCGCTCAACGAACTGGCACGTCTGTTCAAGGAGCTGGGCAGCGGTGATGGCGATCTGACCCAGCGCCTCAAAGTGGAGGGCCGTGACGAGCTGAGCCAGGTTGCGACCGGCTTCAACAACTTCGTCGCCAAGATCCACGGCTCCATCGAGCAGGTGGCAAGCAACTCCCGCCAGCTGGCCACAACGGCCAACGAGGTGGCCAGCAAGGCCCAGCTGACCCAGCACAACTGTACCGCCCAGCGCGACCGCACCGTACAGGTGGCTACCGCCATCCACGAGATGGGGGCCACCGTGAGCGAGATTGCCGGCAACGCCTCGCTGGCGGCGGATGTCGCCAAGCAGGCCAATGATCAGGCGGATGCCGGGGCCCACGTCGTGGCACAGGCCCGCCACGGCATCGTCGGCCTCTCCGGGGAGATCGAGCAGGTCGCCGGCGTGATCGAGTCGCTGGCCAGCCAGACCGACTCTATCGGCAGCATCCTCGAGACCATCCGCAGCATCTCGGAGCAGACCAACCTGCTGGCGCTCAACGCAGCCATTGAAGCGGCTCGTGCTGGCGAACAGGGCCGCGGCTTCGCTGTGGTGGCCGACGAGGTGCGCAACCTCGCCAACCGCTCCGCCGCCTCTACCGCCGAGATCCAGGAGATGATCAACCGGCTGCAGGATCAGAGCGCCCGAGCCGTCAGCGCCATGGCCCAGGGCCGCAACCAGAGTCTGGAAGTGGTAGCACAGGCCGATGAAGCCAACGCCGCGCTCGGCCATATCACCGCCCACATCACCCAGATCAACGACATGAACATCCAGGTCGCCACCGCGACCGAGGAGCAGTCGAGCGTGGTCGGCGAGATCAACCGTAACGTGGAGGATATCAACCAGCTCACCATGGAGACGGCCGATATCGCCCACCAGCTCACCGAATCGAGCCGCAGCCTGCAGCAGCTCTCTGCCCAGCTGGATAAACTGGTTGGCAACTTCCGGCTATAAACGGGGCCATCAGGCACGATAAAAAGGGCGCTACGGCGCCCTTTCTCATGTGCAAACTCAAGCAGGAAAAAACAGGACAGGGATGTCTTTGATATCTAATGACCAAAAACAAAAAGCCGCTCGATTGAGCGGCTTTTTCATGAAGCGGACAGAAGATTACTTTTTCTTCTTGGCCTTGGCGTTCGGCAGGTCGGTGATGGAGCCTTCGAACACTTCGGCTGCCAGACCCACTGACTCGTGCAGAGTCGGGTGAGCGTGGATGGTCAGTGCGATGTCTTCGGCGTCGGCACCCATCTCGATGGCCAGACCGATTTCACCCAGCAGTTCACCACCGTTGGTACCCACGATGGCACCACCGATGACGCGGCCGCTCTCCTTGTCGAAGATCAGCTTGGTCATGCCGTCGGAGCAGTCGGACGCAATGGCGCGACCGGAAGCAGCCCACGGGAAGGTGGCCACTTCGAAGTTCAGGCCCTGTTGCTTGGCTTCCTTCTCGGTCAGACCAACCCATGCCATCTCTGGCTCGGTGTAGGCGATAGACGGAATCACTTTCGGGTCGAAGTAGTGCTTCTTGCCGGCGATGACTTCGGCGGCAACGTGACCTTCGTGCACACCTTTGTGCGCCAGCATCGGCTGACCAACGATGTCACCGATGGCGTGGATGTGGGCCACGTTGGTACGCAGCTGCTTGTCCACCTCGATGAAACCGCGCTCGTTAACGGCAACGCCAGCCTTCTCGGCATCCAGCATCTTGCCGTTCGGCACACGGCCTACGGCAACCAGTACGTTGTCGTAGCGAACCGGCTCGGCCGGAGCGTGCTTGCCTTCGTAGGAGACGTACAGACCGTCTTCACGGGCTTCAACTGCGGTGACCTTGGTCTCCAGCATGATGTTGAACTTCTTGGCCACACGCTTGGTGTAGATCTTGACGATATCTTTGTCGGCAGCCGGAACCAGCTGGTCGGCAAATTCCACCACGTCGATCTCGGAACCCAGAGAGGAGTAAACGGTACCCATCTCCAGACCGATGATGCCGCCACCGATAACCAGCAGTTTGCCGGGAACGGTTTTCAGCTCCAGCGCATCGGTAGAGTCCCATACGCGGGGATCGTCGTGCGGAATGAACGGCAGCTTCACCGGACGGGAACCGGCCGCGATGATGGCGTTGTCGAAGGTCACGGTGGTCTTGCCATCAGCGCCTTCAACTTCGATGGTGTTCGGGCCGGTGAACTTGCCGAAGCCGTTCACAACCTGAACTTTACGCATCTTGGCCATGCCAGCCAGACCGCCGGTCAGCTGGTTGATAACCTTCTCTTTCCACAGACGGATCTTGTCGATGTCGGTCTGCGGTGCACCGAAGACGATGCCGTGCTCGGCCAGCGCCTTGGCTTCTTCAATCACTTTGGCTACGTGCAGCAGGGCCTTGGAGGGAATGCAACCCACGTTCAGGCAGACGCCACCCAGGGTGGAGTAACGCTCGACGATAATGGTATCCAGACCCAAATCGGCCGCACGGAAAGCAGCGGAATAACCGGCAGGGCCAGCACCCAGTACTACGACCTGGGTTTTGATTTCTTTACTCATCATGACCTCTTTGTCGTTCTTGTATCCCCGGACAGCGCAGTCTTATGCCTTCTTTTCCTTGCAAAACAAGAGGCCGCTGCAGCCGTGAAAAAAACGGGGCAAGTTTACGATCATGTTAATGAAATGAGAAGTAAAAAGGGCAGGCTCTGGGCCCGCCCTCTCACTTACAGGACCAGTCGACGAATGTCGGACAGCACGCCATTCATGGTGGTGATGAAGCGAGCTCCATCGGCACCATCGATCACGCGGTGGTCGTAGCTCAGAGCCAGCGGCAGCATCAGGCGCGGAGCGAACTCTTTGCCGTTCCACTTCGGCTTCATCTCGGACTTGGAGACACCGAGGATGGCTACTTCCGGCGCGTTGACGATCGGGGTAAAGCTGGTACCGCCGATGCCACCCAGGCTGGAGATGGTGAAGCAACCGCCCTGCATGTCGGAAGCGGTCAGCTTGCCGGCACGGGCCTTCTTGGAGATCTCGGCCAGATCGCGAGACAGCTCCATGATGCCCTTCTTGTTAACATCGCGCACCACAGGCACAACCAGACCGTTGGGGGTATCAACCGCCACACCGATGTGGATGTACTTCTTCATGATCAGCTTGCTGCCATCTTCGGACAGGGAGCTGCAGAAGCGCGGGTGAGCTTCCAGCGCCTTGGCGGCGGCTTTCAGGATGAACACCAGCGGGGTGATCTTCACGTCGGCCTTCTGCTTCTCGAGCATCGCGTTCTGCTCTTTGCGGAACGCTTCCAGCTCGGTGGTATCGGCTTCGTCGAACTGGGTGACATGAGGGATCATGACCCAGTTGCGGTGCAGGTTCGGACCGGAGATCTTCTGGATGCGGGTCAGCTCGACCTCTTCCACATCACCGAACTTGCTGAAGTCTACTTTCGGCCACGGCAGGACGCCCAGACCGTTGCCACCGGCTACGCCGGCAGAGGCAGGAGCGGACTCGGCACGCTTGATGGCATCCTTCACATAGGCTTGTACGTCTTCTTTGACGATACGGCCCTTGCGACCGGAGGCTTTCACCTTGGCCAAGTTGACGCCGAACTCGCGCGCCAGACGGCGTACCGCCGGAGAGGCGTGTACGTAAGCGTCGTTGGCAACGAAATCGGATGAGGCTGCAGCCTGAGCAACCGGAGCCGGAGCAGCAGCAACGGGGGCAGCAGCGACCGGAGCGGCAGCTTGAGCAACCGGCGCGGCGGCAGGAGCAGCGCCAGCCACTTCGAATACCATGATCAGGGAACCGGTGGAGACCTTGTCACCCGCCTTCACCTTGATCTCTTTGACCACACCGGCGAACGGCGCAGGCACTTCCATGGAGGCCTTGTCACCTTCCACGGCGATCAGGGACTGGTCGGCTTCAACCTTGTCACCCACGGCAACCATGATCTCGGTGACTTCCACTTCGTCGCCACCGATATCCGGTACGTTGACATCTTTCGCGCCAGCAGCAACCGGGGCGGCGGCAGGAGCGGCAGCCTGAACCGGTGCAGCAGCAGGAGCAGCGCCAGCCACTTCAAATACCATTACCAGAGAGCCGGTAGAAACCTTGGCGCCAGCGGCAACCTTGATCTCGACCACGCGACCGGCGAACGGTGCCGGCACTTCCATGGAGGCCTTGTCACCTTCCACGGCGATGATGGACTGGTCGGCTTCAACCATGTCGCCCACGGCAACCATGATTTCGGTGACTTCTACTTCGTCACCACCGATGTCCGGTACGTTGACATCTTTGCGAGCGGCAGCGACCGGTGCGGCGGCCGGAACTGCAGCAACAGGAGCGGCCACTTCTGCAGGAGCAGCAGCGCCTTCGGCTTCGAAGATCATGATCTGGGAACCGGTGGCAACCTTGTCGCCCACCTTGATCAGGATCTCTTTGACGATACCGGCAGACGGGGCCGGTACTTCCATGGAGGCCTTGTCGCCTTCTACCGCGATGATGGACTGGTCCAGCTCGACCTTGTCACCCACGGCCACCATGATCTCGGTGACTTCAACTTCATCGGCGCCGATATCCGGCACCATAATCTGTTTGGACATTGTGCTTTATCCTCTTGCGTCGATCCGCGTGACTGGCTGATGCCGCCACGCACATCTCGCGTTAACCGTTTTAAACCCTAGCAGGGTCGCGCCGCATGACGGCGCGACCCTTGATCCACTTACGCGTACAGCGGGTTGATCTTGTCGGCATCGATGCCGTACTTGGCGATGGCATCGGCCACAACCTGCTTGTCGATCTCGCCACGCTTGGCCAGCTCGGTCAGGGCAGCAACCACCACGTAGAACTCGTTCACTTCGAAGTGACGACGCAGGTTGGCGCGGCTGTCGGAACGGCCGTAACCGTCGGTACCCAGTACGCGGTAGTTCTCGGTCGGAACGAAGGCGCGAACCTGATCGGCGAAGGACTTCATGTAGTCGGTCGCAGCGATGGTGGCTTCGGAACCCAGCACCTGAGCGATGTACGGTACGCGAGCTTCGGCTGTCGGGTGCAGCATGTTCCAGCGATCCGCGTCCTGACCATCACGAGCCAGCTCGTTGAAGGAGGTGACGCTGAACACGTCGGAGCCCACGCCATATTCGCTTGCCAGGATCTGGGCAGCAGTGCGCACGTGACCCAGGATGGAACCACAACCCAGCAGTTGCACTTTCGCCTTGGCACCGGCGACGGATTCCAGCTTGTAGATACCCTTGCGGATGCCTTCCTCGGCGCCTTCCGGCATGGCCGGCATGGCGTAGTTCTCGTTCAGGGTGGTGATGTAGTAGAACACGTTCTCCGGGTTCTCACCGTACATGCGGCGCAGGCCGTCCTGTACGATCACTGCCACTTCATAGGCGTAGGACGGGTCGTAGGAGATGCAGTTCGGGATGGTGCCGGCCAGGATGTGGCTGTGACCATCTTCATGCTGCAGACCTTCACCGTTCAGGGTGGTACGACCGGAGGTTGCACCCAGCAGGAAGCCACGGGCTTGCTGGTCACCGGCTGCCCACGCCATGTCGCCGATCCGCTGGAAGCCGAACATGGAGTAGTAGATGTAGAACGGGATCATCGGGCAGTCGTTGGTGCTGTAAGAGGTCGCAGCAGCCAGCCAGGAGGACATGGCGCCCAGCTCGTTGATACCGTCTTGCAGAACCTGACCCTGCTTGTCTTCCTTGTAGTAGGAGACGATGTCGCGGTCTTGCGGGGTGTACTGCTGACCGTGCGGGCTGTAGATACCGATCTGGCGGAACAGACCTTCCATACCGAAGGTACGGGCTTCGTCAGCTAGGATCGGAACAATGCGCTTGCCGATGGACTTGTCTTTCAGCATCACGTTCAGGGAACGCACGAACGCCATGGTGGTGGAGATTTCGCGCGCCTGTTCACCCAGCAGCGGAGCGAAGGCATCCAGCGCCGGGATTTCCAGCTTGTCGGTGCTCTCGCGCAGACGGGTCGGCAGGTAGCCTTTCAGGGCCGCACGACGAGCATGCAGGTATTTGTGCTCTTCGCTGCCCGCTTCGATCTTCAGGTAAGGCAGGTCGGCCAGCTGCTCGTCGGCCACCGGCAGGTTGAAGCGGTCACGCAGGTGACGCACGGAGTCCAGCTCCATCTTCTTGACCTGGTGAGCGATGTTCTTGCCTTCGGCCGCTTCGCCCATGCCGTAACCCTTGATGGTCTTGGCCAGGATAACAGTCGGTTTGCCCTTGGTCTGGGTCGCCTTGTTGAATGCAGCGAACAGTTTGCGAGGATCGTGACCACCGCGGTTCAGGGCGAAGATCTCCTCGTCGGTCATGTCTTTGACCAGCGCGGCAGTTTCCGGGTAACGGTTGAAAAAGTTCTCGCGGATGTAGGCACCGTCGCGGGACTTCATGGTCTGGTAGTCACCGTCCACGGTCTCGTTCATCAACTGGATCAGCTTGCCAGAGGTATCTTTGCGCAGCAGCTCATCCCACTTGCGACCCCAGATAACCTTGGTCACGTCCCAGCCGGCGCCGGCGAACAGGCCTTCCAGCTCGTTGATAACCTTGCCGTTACCGACAACCGGGCCATCCAGACGCTGCAGGTTGCAGTTGACCACGAACACCAGGTTGTCGAGCTTTTCACGCACGGCAACAGTCAGGGCACCTTTGGCTTCCGGCTCGTCCATCTCGCCGTCACCCAGGAAGGCGTAAACGGTCTGCTCGGAGCAATCCTTGATGCCACGGTCGGTCAGGTACTTCAGGAAGCGAGCCTGATAGATGGCAGCGATGGGGCCCAGACCCATGGATACGGTCGGGAACTGCCAGAAGTCCGGCATCAGTTTCGGGTGCGGGTAGGAAGGGATACCCTTGCCATCCACTTCCTGACGGAAGTTGTCCAGCTGCTCTTCGGTCAGACGACCTTCGGCGAAGGCACGGGCATAGATACCCGGGGAGATGTGACCCTGGAAGTAAACCAGGTCACCACCATCCTTCTCGTTGCGAGCACGGAAGAAGTGGTTGAAGCAGACATCATAGATGGTCGCAGAAGAAGCGAAGGAAGACATGTGACCGCCCAGGTCCAGGTCTTTCTTGGAGGCGCGCAGCACGATCATCATGGCGTTCCAGCGGATGATGGCACGAATGCGGCGCTCCATCTCCAGGTCGCCCGGGTAGCCCGGCTCTTCGCTGGACGGAATGGTGTTGATGTAATCGCGGTTTGCCTTGGCAGCCACGTCCACACCGCTTGCGCGGGCTTTCTCGGCCAACTGTTCAAGGATGAACTGAGCGCGTTGGGGACCCTCTTCACGCAGCAGGGATTCCAGAGAGGCAAGCCACTCCAGCGTTTCTATCGGGTCCACATCGTTCTTCAGGATATCAGACATGGCTGGTTCCTATTTTGTTGTGATTGCACGGCATTGCACGGCGAAGGGCGCAAGCATTCGACAATAAAGCCTTGTGGGATTAGTTTTCCTGCTGACGGATCCGACGCATGGATCGCTGGATCCGGCTGTCTTCCCTCTGCATATCCAACAAGGTGTCCTCGATAAAGGCCAGATGCTCATGACAAGCTGTTCTGGCCCGCTCCGGAGCCCCCGACAGGATGGCTTCGATCAGATTCGCGCGATGGCGTCGGATCTTGGCTACCACTCCCGGGCGGCGATTCAAAATCTCGTTATTTCTCAGAATGTTCTGCTCAAGCATCGGGCTCATGGCCCGCAGCAGATGCAGCAGCACCACGTTGTGGGACGCCTCGGCCACCGCCAGATAGAACTGGGTAACGGCTGCCGATTCGGCCACCAGCGAACCTAACTGGCCCGCCTCTTCGATGGTGGTCTGCACCTGACGAATGCGTTCGAAATCAGCACTGGTACCCCGCAACGCAGCATAGTAGGCACAAATGCCTTCAAGC
This sequence comes from Aeromonas sp. SER, assembly GCF_038739615.1. NCBI lineage: Bacteria > Pseudomonadati > Pseudomonadota > Gammaproteobacteria > Aeromonadales > Aeromonadaceae > Aeromonas > Aeromonas sp. SER. The sequence goes on from NZ_JBCGFC010000006.1 coordinate 93,501, forward strand.
GCGTGACGAAACTCCAGCAGGTCATACTGGGCTTCCGGGTGAGTGCTGAGCAGTTCGAACAGAGGATCGGCGATCCCCTTGCTCAGGGCATTCTGCACATAAGTGCCACCGCCCTGACGGCGATAGAGCAACCCGCGAGCTTCAAGTCGCTGGATGGCTTCGCGCAGGGATGGGCGCGATACCTGAAACTGGATGGCGAGTTCGCGTTCGGGAGGCAATTTCTGCCCCGGCTGCAAACTTCCTTCCAGAATCATCTGTTCCAGCTCGGCGACAATGGAGTCGGCTAACTTGGGTTGCGTAATCTTGCGATAGGGCATGAGGCTACTTTGTTAAATTGGTATTACCAATTTCATGAATGGGGCGAAAATTAGCAGAGGCCTTGTCAAAAGTCCACTCAAAAGATGATCTGAATCAAGAATCACCACCACCCAATAAGAGGTAAAGCGGGGTAAACATGATTTGGCTCATAGAAATTGGTCTTACCAATATTCTTGAGCAAGCTCACAAATAACATTTGCGCAACCACAAACAAAAATGGCCTGCCATAGAGGCAAGCCATTGATTTTAAAACCCAAACTAAATTTGAATATTTACTTTAACTATTGAGCATCTCGCGGAAGCGTGACCACTGAAAACTCTCCCCCGGATCCGTTTTACGCCCAGGTGCGATATCGCGATGGCCGACAATTTTTTCCATGGTGACCGCCGGGTAACGGGCGGAGATGGCTCGGGTGAGCCCCGCCAGTGCGAAATATTGCGCATCTGTATAGGGGATTTCGTCCGTCCCCTCCAGCTCGATGCCGATGGAGAAATCATTGCACGCCTCCCTCCCCTGCCAACTCGATACCCCGGCGTGCCAGGCGCGCGCGCCAAACGACACATACTGCACCAACTCGCCATCGCGGCGAATCAGGCAGTGGGCCGAGACCCGCAGCTGATGGATACCGGCAAAATAGGGGTGAGCCTCGGGATCAAGGCGTCCCATAAAGAGATCGTCGATAAAGGGGCCGCCAAACTCCCCCGGCGGCAGGCTGATGCCATGCACCACCAGTAGGGAGATATCGTCCGGCGCGGCCCGTTCGTTGTGATGGGGAGAGGGAACCCGGCGAGCCTGCTGGCACCAACCGGCATCATCGATGGAAAAAATGGGGTCAGAATGGGTCATCGGCTACTCGATACGAGTTGAACAGAAAAGCGCGATCCGAGCTGGCATCTTGTCACCAAGCCGCTGAATCAGTGGAAAATTGTGTGTTAGGCTGAGTCATCTTCCGCTCGCAATGGATGGGATATGCAGCACACGGCACGCTGGATGTGGTTACTGGCCTGGCTCTCTCTGATGGGTCTGCTGACCCTCTATTTTCACTCCCGCAGCCAACCCAGCGTCACTGCCAGCGGCGAACTGTTGCTGCAAGCCGACCAGGGCGGCCACTATCGTCTGGAGGGTGCCATCAACGGCCACCCGGTGCAACTGCTGCTCGATACCGGTGCCACTCGTGTCACCATCCCGCAGCAGGTTGCCAAGCGGCTGGGTCTGACAGCCCGCGGCAGCAGCCAGGTCAACACGGCGGCGGGTCAGATCCGGGTCGGCAACGGCACCATCGAAACGCTGGCGATGGGGCCATTGACCTTGTACGATTTGGCCATCTTTATCAATCCGGCGGCTGAGGGCGACGAGGTGCTGGTTGGCATGAACGCCCTGGGCCGGCTGGAGCTGGTTCAAAAGGAGCGGCAACTGCTGCTCAGACCCTTACAGGAATAAGGCATGTTTCAACAGGATGTCAGCCGCGCCGTTCGCGCCGCACTACTCGAAGATCTGGGCGATGCCCTCACCACGCTGGACCAACCGGACGCCAGCTCCGATATCACCGCCAAGCTGATCCCGGCCGACCGGATGGCCAGCGCCCGGGTTATCACCCGTGAAGCGGGTGTGTTCTGCGGCCAGCCATGGGTCGATGAGGTGTTCGTACAACTCGGCGGCGAGGTGAAGGTGGAGTGGAAGGTGGAGGATGGCGAGGTGATCTCCCCCAATCAGGAGTTGTTTCGCCTCCACGGCCCAGCCCGCTTGCTGCTGACCGGCGAGCGCAATGCGCTCAACTTCGTCCAGACCCTCTCCGGCGTTGCCACCCTCACCGCTCGCTATGTCGCCGAGCTGGAGGAGACCGACTGCCGGCTGCTCGACACCCGCAAGACTATCCCGGGGCTGCGCACGGCCCAGAAGTACGCCGTCACCTGTGGCGGCGGCAAGAACCACCGCATCGGTCTCTATGACGCCTACCTAATCAAGGAAAACCATATCCTTGCCTGCGGCGGCATCGCCGAAGCGATTAATGAGGCTCGTCATCTCAATCCGGGCAAACCGGTAGAGGTAGAGGTCGAATCGCTGGCCGAACTGGAGCAGGCGCTGGCGGCCAACGCCGATATCGTGATGCTGGACAACTTCGATGTTGCCATGATGCGTGAGGCTGTCGCCATCAATCAGGGCCGCGCCAAGCTGGAAGTATCCGGTAATGTCACCCTCGATACCCTGGCCGAATTTGCCGCCACCGGCGTCGATTTTATCTCTGTGGGAGCCCTGACCAAGCATGTGCGGGCGCTCGACCTCTCGATGCGCTTTCTCTGACAGGAAGATGCATGTAACTCCCTCGTAAAACGGGAAGATAGATAACAGATCATGGACTTGCAAAAGGCGCCTCAGGCGCCTTTTCTTTATGGCAGGAACCCTCAGCATAAGGAGTGTGATGGCGGGCCCTTTACAACTAGCAAAAAGAGTCGATAGAAGCTGCTTGCTATATGATTTTCATCATGTTTTTAGCAAATGACAGAAAAGTGGTTAACAAAGGCAGCGATCTCTGTTGCCACCCTTGATAGCTCGGATAAGATACTGACGTGTGGATGATTTTCCATCGGCACTTCCCAGGAACCAAGGACAAAAGGATATTTGAAATGAAGAAACAATCAGGCTTTACCCTTATCGAACTGATGATCGTAGTCGCGATCGTCGCGATTCTGGCCGCAGTAGCACTGCCGGCGTATCAGACATACACACAAAAGGCGAAGTTTTCTGAAGTAATAGCTGCAACTGGACCAGTGAAAACAGCTGTCGAATTGTGCTTTCAAAGTACAGGAGCAGTAACTAGTTGCCAAGCTCAAGGAACCAATGGTATTCCTGCCGCCCCCAGTGCTGCAGGCAGTGTAGCGAGCGTAGTTTTGGCGGCAGGCCCAACAGCAGCCAGCCAATTTAAAATTACAGCAACCTCACAAAATCTATCTACCAACTACACCTACGTACTTGTTGGCGATACAGCCACTGGGAACGTGGTCTGGACACCCAATCCTTCCGGCTCTGCCGGAACATGTGCCGCAGCAGGCGTCTGCTGATAGATTCATGACTTCTAGCCCCAATAGCGGCCTGGCATTAAGCTTGGCCGCCTCTTCACTGATAAGTGAGGAGGACTCCCAGCGCTATCTGAGCCAGGCCAAGGCCCAGCGTAAACCCTTTGTAACCTTCCTGATCGAGAACGAGATCCTTGAGAGCAAAGCTCTCGCCGATTTTTGCGAGCTGGAGTATGGGGTACCTCTGCTGGATCTTGCTGCCTTCGATTTGGCCGAGATCCCGCAGAAGTACCTCAATCAGAAGCTGATTGAAAAGCACCATGTGCTGCCCATATACACCCAAGGGCACACTCTCTATATCGCCATGTCGGATCCGACCAATGTGTCGGCACTGGAAGATTTCGGCTTCAGCTTTGGCCTGCATACCGAAGCGCTGCTGGTCGAAGAGAACAAGCTCACAGCGGCAATAGGAAAATTGCTGGAGAGCGAAAGCGATACCCTCGGAATGGAGGATATCGATGAATCTGAAATATCCGACCTCGAAGTATCCGATGAGAGCAGTCGACTGGATGAAAGCGTCAACACCGCTGATGATGATGCCCCAATAGTTAAATACATCAACAAGATCATGATGGATGCCATCAAGCGTGGCGCCTCCGACCTGCACTTTGAGCCCTATGAACAAAAATACCGCATTCGCTTTCGTATCGACGGCATCCTCCATGAAGTGGCAACCCCGCCAGTCAATCTTGCCAATCGTTTCTCCGCACGCCTCAAGGTAATGGCACGGCTCGATATCGCCGAACGTCGCCTGCCACAGGATGGTCGCATCAAGCTCAAGCTGTCGCGCAACAAGTCGATGGATATGCGGGTCAACACCCTGCCCACCATGTGGGGCGAGAAGATCGTTATCCGTCTGCTCGACTCCTCGGCAGCCCGCCTCAACATTGAACAACTCGGTTTTGATGATCGGCAAAAGGCGCAATATCTGCGTGCGCTCTCGAAACCTCAAGGCATGATCCTAGTGACCGGCCCGACCGGCTCGGGTAAAACGGTCTCGCTCTATACCGGTCTCAATATTCTCAACACTACCGAGGTGAACATCTCCACCGCCGAAGATCCGGTGGAGATCAACCTGCCCGGCGTCAATCAGGTGCAGGTCAACCCCAAGGCTGGTCTCACCTTTGCCAGCGCCCTGCGCTCCTTCTTGCGGCAAGACCCGGATGTGGTGATGGTGGGGGAGATCCGCGATCTCGAAACCGCAGAAATCGCAATCAAGGCAGCGCAGACTGGCCATCTGGTACTCTCCACCCTTCACACCAACTCCGCCGCCGAAACCCTCACTCGGATGATGAACATGGGGGTGCCAGCCTTTAATATCGCCTCCTCGGTGACCCTGATCATGGCCCAGCGGCTGGCACGCAAACTGTGTGACCACTGCAAGGCTCCCGAAGTAGTGCCGGAAGCAGAATTACTGGAGCTGGGTTTTACTCAGCAGCAACTGGCGGCGGGGCTGCGACTGTTCAAACCGGTCGGCTGCAAGGAGTGCTCTGGTGGATACAAGGGGCGGGTTGGTATCTACGAGATCATGCTGATGTCGGAAAACATCGCAAAGCTGATCATGCAGGGGGCCAACTCGCTACAAATAGCGGCTATAGCCCAGAAAGAGGGGATGCGTACCTTGCGTATGTCCGGATTGGAAAAGGCTCGCCTTGGCGTCACCAGTCTGGCAGAGGTCAACCGGGTGACAACGAATTGATTGCTCATCCCGATAGCAGGCATCAGAGTGCATAAACACGGGTAAAAGATATTGACCGGGTAACTGTCAGCCGCTTAGGCAAGACATCAAATCCGACGGTTCAGGGGTTATCCTCTTCCCTCCAGTCCATTTGCAGGATGCATCGATGGCAACGCTGACCAAGAAAACCAATGCCCCGAAAAAAGTCTTCGCCTTTCGCTGGCAAGGGGTAAACCGCAAAGGACAAAAAGTCTCTGGCGAGCTTCAGGCCGAGAACATAGCCACAGTGAAGGCAGAGCTGCGCAAGCAGGGCGTCAATGTCACCAAGGTTGCCAAGAAGAGTCAGGGGCTCTTCTCCAAGGGCGGCGCCAAGATCAAACCGATGGATATTGCCATCGTATCGCGCCAGATCACTACCATGCTCTCCGCCGGCGTTCCTCTGGTACAAAGCCTGCAAATCATCGCCCGCAGCCACGAAAAGGCATCCATGCGCGAACTGATGGGAGAAATAGCCGCGGATGTCGAAACCGGCACTCCCATGTCGGAAGCGCTGCGCCGTCATCCGCTCTACTTTGACGATCTCTATTGCGATCTGGTGGAAGCTGGCGAGCAGTCCGGCGCACTGGAAACCATCTATGACCGCATCGCCACCTATCGGGAAAAATCGGAAGCGCTCAAGTCGAAAATAAAAAAGGCGATGTTCTACCCAACCATGGTTATCCTGGTTGCGATTGTCGTTACCTCTATCCTGTTGCTGTTCGTCATCCCGCAATTCGAAGATATCTTCAAGAGCTTCGGTGCCGAGCTGCCTGTGTTTACACAGTTTGTTATCGGCATCTCCCGCTTTATGCAGAACTGGTGGTACGTTTTCTTCGGCGGAATCGCGCTGGCCATCTTTCTCTATGTCCGTGCCTGGCGAGCCTCCCAGAAGGTAAAAGACAATACCGACAAGTTTGTGCTCACGATTCCGGTAGTCGGTATGATCCTGCACAAAGCCGCCATGGCCCGCTTTGCCCGCACCCTTTCGACCACCTTCTCGGCCGGTATCCCTCTGGTAGATGCGCTTATTTCAGCAGCTGGAGCCTCGGGTAACTACGTCTATCGCACCGCAGTGATGGCCATTCGCAACGAGGTGGTAGCCGGTATGCAGATTAACGTGGCGATGCGCACTGTCGATCTCTTCCCCGACATGGTGATCCAGATGGTGATGATCGGCGAGGAGTCCGGCGCCATCGATGATATGCTCTCCAAGGTCGCCACCATCTTCGAACAGGAGGTAGACGATCTGGTCGATGGCCTCACCAGCCTGCTGGAGCCTCTTATCATGGTGGTGCTCGGGGTGCTGGTCGGAGGCATGGTTATCGCCATGTACCTGCCCATCTTCAAGCTTGGCGACGTGGTAGGCTGATTTATCAGGGCATGGCACCACAACCATGCCCTTCCCCTCATTTGATAACTGACGGTTGGTTATGACACTTCTTCTCGAGCTGGCTCACAGCTTGCCCTGGCTCTACTTCTCGCTAGTTTTTATCTTTTCCCTGATGATCGGCAGCTTTCTCAACGTGGTGATCCACCGCCTGCCCATTATGTTGGAACGAGAATGGCAGGCTGAATATCGCAGTTACTTCACTCCCGATGAAGAGCAAGCACCCGAACCGCGCTACAACCTGATGGTGCCGCGCTCGGCATGCCCCCATTGCGGCCATGCCATCACAGCACTGGAAAACATCCCGCTGCTGAGCTGGCTCTGGCTCAAGGGGCGCTGTGGTGAGTGCCAAGCACCTATCTCGGCCCGCTATCCGCTGGTTGAACTGTTGACAGCCCTGCTCTCGGTGGCCGTAGCCATGGTGATTTCACCGGGTTGGGGTACCCTTGCAGCCCTGCTGCTGACCTGGGTATTGGTGGCCCTCACCTTTATCGATCTCGACAAGATGTTGCTGCCAGACCAGCTGACCCTGCCGCTGCTGTGGGGAGGTTTGCTGTTCAACCTGATCGGTGGTTTTGCACCGCTTGCTGATGCTGTGATCGGTGCCATGGCAGGATATCTGGTGCTCTGGAGTCTCTACTGGGCTTTTAAACTGCTGACCGGCAAGGAAGGGATGGGCTATGGCGACTTCAAGTTGCTGGCGGCACTGGGGGCTTGGCTCGGCTGGCAGGCACTGCCGATCATACTGCTGCTCTCATCCCTGGTTGGTGCCATCATCGGCATCTCGCTCATTGCCCTGCGCAAACACCATCAGGGTAACCCCATCCCCTTTGGCCCCTACCTCGCCATCGCGGGCTGGATTGCGCTACTATGGGGCGATACCATCACTCGCTGGTATCTCACCACCATCCTCTGAAACAGGCGCTCTGAGTCATGTATGTAGTTGCAATAACCGGCGGCATCGGCAGCGGCAAGACGACAGTTGCCAACCAGTTTGCCGAGCTGGGCATCGACGTCGTGGATGCCGATGTGATTGCCCGCGAGGTCGTTGAGCCCGACACCCCGGCTCTCGCAGCCATCGCCGACCACTTTGGCCCTGATGTCATAACCCCCGACGGTCAACTGGATCGCCGCCGCCTGCGCGAACAGGTCTTCAGTGATCCGTCGGCCAAGACATGGCTCAACTCCCTGCTCCACCCGCTCATTCGCAGCGAGATGCAGCGCCAGTGTGCCGCAGCCCGCTCCCCCTACTGCCTGCTGGTCGTGCCGCTACTGGTGGAAAACAAGCTCACAGGTCTGGCCAATAGGGTACTGGTGGTCGATGTAGACGAAGCGACCCAAATCGAGCGCACCTGCCGCCGGGATGGAGTTACCGCCGAACAGGCCAAGGCCATCATCGCGGCACAGGCGAGCCGGTCGGAACGCCTGGCCGCGGCAGATGATGTCATCGAGAACGGCAATGGCAGCGAAATGGCCATAAAAACGCGGATTTTAACGCTGCACGAAACATATCTGGCATTTGCCTCTCAACAAGCTGGTTAACAGTGAGTACACTAGGCCGGATTTATGGCTGGCCAGGATTAGGCATGATTTACGATTTCCCCCTCAATGAAAAAAGCCGGACCTATCTTCGTCTGGAATCCCTGTTTTCCCAGATCCGCGACAATCTGGAGAACGACCAGCCCTGGGCTCATATCGCCTTCTTCAAAGGGTTGTTCGATCTGCAGGAGCTGCTGGAGCGTGGTGACCTGCGTGCCGACCTGATCAAGGATCTCGAGCGTCTCGGCCAGCGCCTGAGCCACTGGGCCAGCCTGCCCGACGTCGATCTGGAGCAGATCAAGCAGATGCAGCACGAGAGCAGCCAGCTCTCCCGCAGCCTGCTCAACTCCCCGCGTCCCGGCGCTCGCCTGAAAGAGGATCGCCTGCTCGGCTCCATCCGTCAGCGCTTCTCCATCCCGGGTGGCCTGTGTGCCTTCGACGTACCGCAGTTGCACCACTGGCTCGGTACGCCAGCCATTACCCGCCATCAGCAAATGCAGCTGTGGCTTAGCGACATAACCCTGCTGATGAATGCCATCACCCTGTTGCTGCGCCTGTGGCGCGAATCAGGCAGTTTCAGCGAGCAGGTAGCGACCAATGGTTTCTTTCAGGACACCGCCGAGAGCGCCGAGCTTATCCGCATCAAGCTGCCGGGCAACCTCTGCTGCTACCCCACCCTGAGCGGCCACAAGAACCGCTTTGCGCTGCGCTTCCTGCCAACCGGCGAACAGCCGATTGGCGATGTGCCATTCCAGCTCGCCTGCTGCTAGGGAGTGCTTATGGTTACCAAGGTAAAGTGCCCGACCTGCCAGAGCGAAGTGGAATGGGGCCCGCAGAGCCCGTTTCGCCCCTTCTGCAGCAAGCGCTGCCAGCTGATCGATCTCGGCGAGTGGGCCGATGAGGAGAAGCGGATCCCCGGAGAGATCAACCCGGATCTGCTGCCAGAGCCGGAAGAGGGCGACCAGTGGCTATAAGCCAGAGCTCGCTCGATTCTGCAAATAAAAAGGGCCATGCGGCCCTTTTTTCATAACTGGATAACGGCAGGTTACGCTTTAGCCGCCTGCAGGCGCGCCACAATCGGACCGTTGGCATCGGGGAAGTGGTAGTTGTGCAGTTCGGCGACCGGCACCCATAAACACTCCTGACCCTCTTTGCCAAAGGGTTCACCGCTGAAACGGGTCACTTTCCAGATGTCGAGCAGTACCTGCTTCTCCGGGTAGTCGTGATGCAGCTCCATGAAGGGAGCACAATCCTGCACCCGGATCCCGATCTCTTCCCACAGCTCCCGATCCAGCGCGGTCAGCAGATCCTCACCGGACTCCACCTTGCCACCGGGAAACTCCCAGCGATCGCCCTGATGACGGTCGGAAGAGCGCTTGGCAATGAAGATATCGCCTTGCTCATTCTCGATGACGCCAACCGCCACCCAGATCCGTTTTTTCTGTTCCATCAATTACCTCTGTTCGCTTGTTGCCACCAATAACAAGGCGGGCACTGGGCCCGCCTTTTATGGCATCGGGTCGATCAGGTCAACTGACCGTGGCAATGCTTGTACTTCTTGCCAGAGCCGCACGGGCAGGGATCGTTGCGGCCGATCTTCTGCTCGTCACGCACGAAGGTGGTGTGACCCTCGGCAGCACTTTCCTCTTCGTCCGCCAGCTGGTTCTCGGCAGCCGCGTGGGTGTAGGTACGGGGGGCAGACTCGGCCTGCTGGCGCTGCTGCTCTTCCATCGCTTCCACATCGCGCTCCTGCACCTGAACCCGGCTCAGGATGCTGACCACATCGCGCTTGAGAGTTTCCAGCATCTGGGTGAACAGATCGAAGGATTCGCGCTTGTACTCCTGCTTGGGGTTCTTCTGGGCGTAGCCGCGCAGATGGATGCCCTGACGCAGGTGATCCATGGCAGCCAAGTGCTCTTTCCAGAGGCCATCCAGAGTCTGCAGCATCACCGCTTTCTCGAAGTTGCGCAGCACCTCTTTGCCAACCAGCTCCTCCTTGTGGGCATAGAGCTTGGTGGCTTCGTCCAGAATGCGCTCGCGCAGCTTCTCTTCATACAGCTTGTCATCTTCCGCCAGCCACTGTTGCAACGGCAGATCGAGGGCGAAGTCGGACTTCAGGCGAGCTTCCAGACCCGGTACATCCCACATCTCCTCCAGAGACTGGGGCGGAATGTACTCATCGATGATGGCGCCATAAACGTCATCGCGGATAACGTGAATGGTCTCGGAGATATCGTTGGTATCCAGCAACTCGTTGCGCTGCTCGTAAACCACCTTGCGCTGGTCGTTGGCAACGTCATCAAACTCCAGCAGGCTCTTGCGGATGTCGAAGTTACGACCTTCCACCTTGCGCTGGGCGTTTTCAATCGCCTTGGTCACCCACGGGTGCTCGATGGCCTCCCCCTCTTCCATGCCCAGCTTCTTCATCATGCCGGTCACGCGATCGGAGGCGAAGATCCGCATCAGGGTATCTTCCATAGAGAGGTAGAAACGGGAGGAGCCCGGGTCACCCTGACGACCGGAACGGCCGCGCAGCTGGTTGTCGATACGACGGGATTCGTGGCGTTCGGTACCGATGATGTGCAGACCGCCGGCAGCCAGCACCGCATCGTGACGCACCTGCCATGCCGCTTTGAGCTCGGCAACCTGTGCCTCTGTCGGATTCTCCAGCTTGGCGATCTCCGCCTGCCAGTTACCGCCCAGCACTATGTCGGTACCACGACCCGCCATGTTGGTGGCGATGGTGACCGCGCCAGTCTGGCCAGCCTGGGCGACGATCTCCGCTTCCATGGCGTGGAACTTGGCGTTCAGCACCTGGTGCGGGATCTTTTCCTTGTTGAGAATGCCGGAGAGCAGTTCGGAGTTCTCGATGGAAACGGTACCTACCAGTACTGGCTGGCCACGCTCCACGCACTCGCGGATGTCCTTGACGATGGCGGCATACTTCTCGTTGGCGGTCAGGTAGACCAGATCGCCCATGTCTTTGCGCACCATCGGCTTGTTGGTCGGGATAACCACGGTGTCCAGGCCATAAATCTGCTGGAATTCAAAGGCTTCGGTATCCGCAGTACCGGTCATACCGGCCAGTTTGTTGTAGAGACGGAAGTAGTTCTGGAAGGTGATGGAAGCCAGAGTCTGGTTCTCGTTCTGGATCTTGACCCCTTCCTTCGCCTCGACCGCCTGATGCAGACCATCGGACCAGCGACGACCCGGCATGGTACGGCCGGTATGCTCGTCGACGATGACGATCTCGTCCTTCTGCACGATGTAGTCGACGTTGCGCTCAAACAGGGTATGGGCGCGCAGACCAGCGTTGACGTGGTGCAACAGGCTGATGTTGGTGGCGGAGAACAGGGAGTCGTTCTCGTCCAGCAGCCCCTCTTTCTTGAGCAGCTCTTCCACGAAGATCTGGCCGTTTTCGGTCAGCAGCGCCTGACGGTTCTTCTCGTCTACCGTGTAGTGACCGTCGCCGGTGTACTCCTCGGTATCTTCCTTGTCCTGCTTGACCAGCAGCGGGATCAGCTTGTTGACGCGAATATAGAGCTCGGAGCTGTCTTCTGCCGGGCCGGAGATGATGAGCGGGGTACGGGCTTCGTCGATGAGCACCGAGTCCACCTCATCCACCAGCGCGTAGTTGAGCGGACGCTGGACACGCTGCTCGGGCGAGAACGCCATGTTGTCGCGCAGGTAGTCGAAACCGAATTCGTTGTTGGTACCGTATGTGATGTCGGCCGCATAGGCATCACGCTTCTGGGACGCATCCATGCCCGGCACGTTGCACGCCACGGTCATGCCGAGGAAGGAGAACAGCGGGCGGTTTGCCTCGGCGTCACGCTTGGCCAGATAGTCGTTCACGGTCACGACGTGGACGCCGCGGCCACTCAGGGCATTCAGGTAAGCCGGCAGAGTCGCGGTCAGGGTCTTACCCTCACCTGTCTTCATTTCAGCGATGCGGTTGGAGTTCAGCACCATGCCGCCGATCAGCTGCACGTCAAAGTGACGCATGCCAAATACCCGCTTGGAGGCTTCGCGCACAGTGGCGAACGCTTCCGGCAGCAGCTGCTCCAGGGTCTCGCCCTGCTCCAGACGCTGACGGTACTCGGCCGTCTTGGCCTGCAGCTCGGCATCCGAGAGAGCCTCGAACTGCGGCTCCATGGCATTGATCTGTTTTACAATTTTGCGCAAAGCCTTGAGCGTTCTGTCGTTCCGGCTGCCGATAATCTTGGTGAGCAGTGTGCTAATCATGGGTACCAACTATTTCTGGTTATATAAAGCGTTCCGTCACTGGAACCTGAAGAAAAAACCTAACCCCGGCTGGCACTGAGAAAGCGTGCGGGGTTTACCTGACGACCATCTTTCAACACTTCGTAATGCAAATGGACCCCGGTCGCGCGACCGGTGCGTCCCATCAAGGCAATCTTCTGCCCCTGATCAACCAGGGTGCCCACCTCGACCAGCAACTTGGAGTTGTGGGCATAGCGGGTGACCAGACCATTGCCGTGATTAATCTCCACCATGTTGCCAAATTCCGGATGACGGCCGGCCCAGCTGACAATGCCGGGCCCTGTGGCCAGAATGGGGGTCCCGGGTTTGCCACGGTAATCCACCCCTTTGTGCATCTTGGCACGCCCGTTGAACGGATCGACCCGTCCGCCAAAGCCGGACGAGACCCAGACTCGCTCCTGCTTGACCGGCGTGCCGGAAATAAAACCGGCATCGGTGATATGGTGATTCATGATGAAAGATTCAAGTACCGACAGCTGCTCTTCGCGACTGCTGAGCTGTTGGCTGAGATGTTTCATGGAGGCTTGCAGCTCGTTGAGGCTCACTTCCAGATCTTCATCGTAAGAGGGGCCGCCCATCGGGGGCAGCTCTTTGAAATTGAACTCTTCGGGATCGAGATCGGCCTGCTCGGTCAGCCGTTCACCAAGAGCATTCAGGCGGCCAAGCTGGCCCTGCATGGTGCCCACCTGGGCTGCCAGCATCGCCAGTTGCTCGCGAGCCTCATCGCCGCTCTGGTCTACGGAACGCTGTTCGGCCATGGCCAGCGCCACTTCAAGTGCATCCATCTTCTGCTGCCAGCTCTGCCAGAGCCAGCCGCCACCAAGGGCCAACAGGGAGAAAACAATACCGCCGACCCATGCCAGACGTTGTTTTGGTAAGTGCAACCTGCGTCGCTGCTTGCCGTGGAGGATCAGGGTAATGCTCATAGAAATCAGTCTGCTCGGTCAGGTGAGGCCATGGGCCTGCACGGGAAATAAAACCGGGAGATAGTCGGTATTAAAGGATGGAGTAAACAAATGACGGAACGTCGGTGCGGAGAGGGGACCGACGTTCCGTTGCACAGCTATCAGGCCAGAACCAGACCGTTATCGTAGTAAGCGATAGGCGCTTTGTCGCCCTCACCCTCGAAGGTCACCAGTTCCCAAGCCTCCTGCTCGGCCAGCAGGGCACGCAGCAGTTTGTTGTTCAGGGCATGCCCTGTCTTGTAAGCGCGGAACTCACCGATAATGCTGCGGTTGCACATATAGAGGTCACCGATTGCGTCCAGCATCTTGTGCTTGACAAACTCGTCCTCGTAACGCAGACCATCTTCGTTCAGTACCCGGTAGTCATCCAGCACCACGGCGTTTTCCAGGCTTCCGCCCAGCGCCAGATTCTGGGAACGCAGGTACTCGATATCACGCATGAACCCGAAAGTACGGGCGCGGCTGATCTCTTTCACGAAGGAGGCACCGGAGAAATCCAGTACACAACGCTGGTTGCGCCCTTCAAAGACCGGATGCTGGAAATCGATCTCGAGATCCATTTTGAAGCCGTTGCGATAGGGGTGGAATTCTGCCCACTTGTCGCCATCTTCAACCCGGATGCTCTTCTTGATCCGCACAAACTGCTTGGCAGCATTTTGCTCACGGATCCCGACTTCCTGCAGCAGGTAGATAAAGGGATGCGCACTGCCGTCCATTACCGGGATCTCGGGCGCGTCAACCTCGACGTAGAGGTTGTCGATCCCCATCCCGGCCAACGCGGCGGAGAGGTGCTCAATGGTAGAGACACGCACGCCGGCTTCGTTGACCAGAGCGGTACAGAGCACGGTATCACGCACCTGATCGGCATTGGCTGGCAGCTCCACCACAGGATTCAGGTCGGTACGCAAGTAAACGATCCCTGTATTCACAGGAGCCGGACGGAATGTCATGGTGACTTTCCGGCCCGAATGCAGGCCGACGCCAGTCGCCTGAACACTCGTTTTCAAGGTTCTTTGTCTAATCATGGGTGTACCCTAAACAGCTTAAAATCCGGACCAGATGGTCGTTGGCAGGCCATCTTAGCACATTCCTTAAGCAACAGACAAACACGCCTCATAAGAGACTTAGTCTGCCTGCTTGCGCAGGAACGCCGGAATATCCAGATAATCCGGTTCACGACGGGCTTGCGGCTCGGCGTTAACCACCTTGGCCGGGGCTTCGTCCATCACGCGGCCCTGCATCATGTCGCTAACCAGCGGCTGACGTACCGGGCGCTCTTGCACCTGGCTGCTCTTGACCAGAGTGATGTCCGGCTTGCGTTCGGCACCGATACCGGTAGCAACCACGGTCACACGCAGTTCGTCGTGCATTTCCGGATCGATTACGGTACCCACTACTACAGTGGCGTTCTCGGAAGCGAAAGCCTTGACCGCGTTACCGACGGTTTCGAACTCTTCGATGGTCATGTCCATGCCGGCAGTGATGTTGACCAGGATGCCGCGGGCACCGGCCAGATCCACGTCTTCCAGCAGCGGGCTGGAGATAGCCTTCTCGGCAGCTTCTTCGGCACGGTCATCACCGGAAGCGGAACCGGTACCCATCATGGCGGTACCCATTTCGCGCATAACGGTACGCACGTCAGCGAAGTCGACGTTGATCAGGCCCGGACGGGTGATCAGCTCGGCAATGCCCTGTACCGCGCCAAGCAGCACATCGTTGGCCGCCTTGAAGGCGTCCAGCAGGGAGATGCCACGACCCAGCACCTTCAGCAACTTGTCGTTGGGGATGGTGATCAGGGAGTCGACGTTCTTGGAGAGCTCTTCGATACCGTGCGCAGCAAAGCCCATCCGCTTCTTCCCTTCGAAGGAGAACGGCTTGGTCACCACAGCAACGGTCAGGATGCCCATCTCGCGGGCCACTTCGGCCACGATCGGCGCAGCACCGGTACCGGTACCACCGCCCATACCGGCAGCGATGAACACCATGTCGGAGCCGGTCAGCAGCTCACGCAGCGCTTCGCGATCTTCCATGGCCGCATCACGACCCACTTCCGGGTTGGCGCCAGCACCCAGACCTTTGGTGATGCCACCGCCGATCTGCAGAGTGGTGTTGGCACTGGAGTTACGCAGTGCCTGGGCGTCGGTGTTGACGGTAATGAACTCGACACCTTCGATGTTTTGACGAACCATGTGTTCGACAGCGTTGCCGCCGCCGCCACCTACACCGATCACTTTAATGACGGCTTCGTCAGTGTGGCTATCCATAAATTCAAACATGTTGTCTCTCCGCTTTATTTGCCTGACTCAGCAAAATTCTTAAAACTCGCCACGCAGCCAGTTGCTGACCCGTTTGACCAGACCACCGACGCTTGCCTTGGCGGCATATTCTTTGTTGCTACCTGTTGCCTGATGTGTACGGCCGTACTGCAGCAACCCGACCGCAGTCGAGTACACCGGCGCCTGCACATAATCACTCAAGCCACGAATATTCATGGGCTCCCCTACCCGAACCTGGCTCTGGAAGATCTGCTCTGCACACTCCACAATGCCTTCGATCTGGGCAGCGCCGCCGGTCAAGACCACACCGGCTGCCAGCTGATGCTTGACCCCCTGCGCTTTCAATTCGCTTTGTACCCGCACCAGCTCATCATTCACCATGGAGAGCAACTCGGTGTAGCGGGGCTCGATTACTTCAGCCAGTGTCTGCCGCTGCAGGCTGCGCGCCGGACGACCGCCGACACTGGGCACTTCAATATTGTCTTCCTTGCTGACCAGGCGACCGAGGGCACAGCCGTAGCGTACCTTGATCGCTTCTGCGTCGAGCGGCGGCGTGCCGAAGGCGTAGGCGATATCGCTGGTCACAGTGCTGCCAGCGTAAGGGATCACCTTGGTGTGGCGCAGGGCACCGCCGGTAAACAGCGACATGTCCATGGTGCCACCACCGATGTCCACCACGCAGACACCCAGCTCTTTCTCGTCTTCGGTCAACACCGCGTAGCTGGAGGCCAGCGCGGAGAAGATCAGCTGATCGACTCGCAGACCCACTTTCTCGACACACTTCTCGATGTTGCGAGCCATGTCGTTATGGCAGGTGATGAGATGCACCTTGGCCGCCATCCGTACACCGGAGAGACCGACCGGATTCTTGATCCCTTCCTGATAGTCGATGGCAAACTCCTGCGGCAGCACGTGCAACACCCGCAGTTCATCCGAGAGGCGAACCGACTTGGCCGTGTGGATCACGTTGTCCACGTCTTCCTGAGTCACCTCTTCGTCGGAGATGGGTACCATGCCAGTCTCGTTGCGGCAGTCGATATGCTTGCCGGACAAGCCGAGGTAAACCGAGCTGATCTGGCAATCCGCCATCATCTCGGCCTCTTCCACCGCACGGCGCAGTGACTTGACCACGGAGTCGAGGTCGTTGACCCCGCCCTTCTCCATCCCGCGGGAAGCGTGACTGCCCATACCGATGACGTTCAGTTCACCGTCCGGCAATACTTCACCGACCAGAACCGCCACTTTGGTTGTGCCGATATCCAGTCCGACAATCAAATTCCTATCTGCGGTGTTGGTCATGCACTTTCTCTTCGCTCTTCTTCCAGCCAACTGCCACTCCGGTATCGTATCGAAGATCCACGTACGCAACCTGCGCTCGAGGTTCGATAGCCGGGAAGGCATCGATAAACCGCTGCAACCGGAGCGCTATGTCGTTGCGCCCCAGAAACAGCTTGATATTGCCATCCAGGGTCAGTTCCCAGGCATGGCGGGGGGTCAGATTCACCCCCAGCAACTTGTATCCCTTGGCAGCCAGTTGCGCTTCATACTGCCGACTCTCTTTCAACACCATGGCGGCCTGGTCATCCGGCCCTGACAGCTGCAACAGCGGTGTCTTGACCCGATCCGGTGCACTGAACACCTTGCCCTTGGTGTTGACGAAGCGGTTGCCGTTCCAGCGAGCCGCCACGTCCTGTTCTGTCAGGTAGACCTTGATCTTGTTCGGCCACTTCTTGCGTACCGATACCGAGGCTACCCATGGCAAGGCATTAAGCCGTGCCTGCAATTCGTTAACATCCAACTCGAAGAAGTTGCGTGACTCTGCGCCATCCAGCACGGCCAGTCGCAGCTCTTCGGTTTCCAGATACTGGTGTTGCCCCTGCAGCAACAGCTCGCTCATGGGCAACCGGTTGGCATCCGTCAGCCAACCTTTAACATCCAGCGCAGTCCGGTAGCAGCCCCATATCACCAGCAGGAAAAACATCACGCCTGCGATGAAGCCGCCCTTGGTGCGCCCCTGTGCCCTTGCCTCCACCCGCTCGATCCCCGTGTAACGCGCTAAACCGGCCTTTTGACAGACCGGTTCGCCATTATATAGGCCCCGGCTTGGCGGTCAAAATACTCATTGGGCCCTCAGGCACCAGATTTCATGCTATCTATGCTCAATTTCATCTCGCCGAGACGACGGGCCAGTGCTCCGACGTTCCCCGCCCCCTGAGTCAGCACCAGATCCCCTTCGCCAACCAGGTCGGCCAGCACGGCCGGCACGTCATCGGGCGTAGCCACAAAGATGGGTTCCAGATTGCCGCGCGAACGGATGGAGCGGCACAGCGCACGACCATCTGCCCCCGGGATCGGATCCTCGCCGGCTGCATAAACCTCCAGCATTACCAGCACGTCTACCTTGGAGAGCACGTCAGCGAAGTCTTCGTAAAGGTCGCGAGTGCGGGTGTAGCGATGCGGCTGGAACACCATGACCAGACGCTTCTCCGGCCAGCCGGCACGAGCAGCATTGATGGTCACCTTCACTTCGCTCGGATGGTGACCATAATCGTCCACCAGCATGGCCTTACCGCGACCGGTTTCGAACTCGCCATACTGCTGGAAGCGGCGGCCTACCCCTTCAAACTTGGCCAGCGCACGGATGATGGCATCGTCGCTAACCCCGTCTTCCGTCGCGACAGCAATCGCCGCGGCAGCGTTCAAGGCGTTGTGGATCCCCGGCAAGTTGAGGGTGACCTGCAGCTCACCCGCATCTTTGCGGCGCACCCGGAAGCAGCTGTGGTTGGTGGTCTGGACAAATTCCAGCACCTGCACATCCGCATCGTCAGAGAGACCGTAAGTCAGGGTCGGGCGGGCAATCTCGGGCAACATGCCACGGATCACCGGATCATCGATGCAGACTACCGCCAGACCGTAGAAAGGCAGGTTGTGCAGAAACTCGATAAAGGTGGCCTTCAGCTTGGAGAAATCACCGCCGTAGGTGTCCATGTGATCGGCTTCGATGTTAGTCACGATAGAGACCATCGGCTGCAGATGCAGGAAGGAGGCATCGCTCTCATCCGCCTCGGCAATCAGATAACGGCTGCTGCCCAGACGGGCATTGGTGCCAGCGCTGTTGAGCAGGCCACCGATAACGAAGGTCGGATCGCGGTCGGCTTCGGCATAGATGCTCGCCACCAGACTGGTGGTGGTGGTCTTGCCGTGGGTACCGGCGATGGCGATACCGTGACGGAAACGCATCAGCTCGGCCAGCATCTCGGCACGGCGCACTACCGGGATCCGCAGTTCGCGGGCAGCCAGCAGCTCCGGGTTGTCCTGCTTGATGGCAGTAGAAACCACCACCACGCTGGCGCCGTTGACATGCTCGGCGCTGTGGCCAGTAAAGATATGGGCACCCAGAGCCTCAAGCCGCTCGGTCACCGCATTGCGAGCCAGATCAGAACCCGTTACCTGATACCCTTCGTTGGCAAGCACTTCGGCGATCCCGCCCATACCGGCACCACCGATACCGATAAAATGGATGCGACGCACGCGGCGCATTTCGGGGATCACAGTACGCAGTTTTGCCAGTTCAACCTTGGTCATAATCATCTCTTTAGTCTGCCGCAAGCCGTTTGCTCTCAAGCGGCCTCATTTCAACGGCATCAATCAACAAAGGAGTGAATCTGCACGGCGTGGCCAGTGCAATCTCATCCTTACTCTTTATTTGTCTGCCCTGCGGCGAGTCGTTTGCACTCGTCAGCTACCCGCTCTGCCGCATCGGTAATAGCGACGCGACGGGCGGCCTTGGCCATGTTAAACAGCGTCTCCCTGCGCCCGGCGAGCCAGGAGAGACGCGCAGCCAGCGAGGCAGTGGTCAACTCGGACTGGGGCAGGAACTCAGCCGCACCGCCATCGACCAGGGTCAAGGCGTTGCGGGTCTGGTGATCATCCACTGCATGGGGCAGCGGCACAAAGATGGCGGCCACACCGGCAGCAGCCACCTCGGAGACGGTCAGGGCTCCCGCCCGGCAGACCACGAGGTCGGCCCAGGCATAGGCTCCCGCCATATCCTTGATAAATTCGCTTACCTCGGCATTGATACCGTGCTGGGCATAGGCCGCGCTGACAGTGTCGCCATTGCCCTTGCCACACTGGTGACGCACCTCGATAGGCACACCAGCCGCAGCGACCGCTGCGGGCACCTGCTCGTTGAGCACGCGAGCCCCCAGACTGCCGCCCACGATCAGCAGATGCAACGGCTCACTGCTGCTTCGCAGTTGCGGATCCGGCAGTGCGACCACTTCGGGGCGAACCGGGTTACCCACCACGGCAGTGCGGCGGCTCGGCGCAAACGCCCCCGGGAATGCCATTAACACCCGCTTGGCGATACGCGCCAGCAGCTTGTTGGTCATACCGGCAGCGGCATTCTGTTCGTGCAGCAGCAACGGGATGCCGGACAGCCAAGCCGCAACACCACCCGGGCCGGAGGCAAAGCCGCCCATGCCGAGCACTACATCCGGGCGAATGGTTTTGAGCACCTGACGCGCCTGCAGCACGGATTTCACGATGCGATAAGGCGCCGCCAGCAGCCGCTTGATGCCGTTGCCACGCACCCCCTGAATATCGATAAAGGAGATGGGATAGCCATGGGCAGGCACCAGCTCGGCTTCCATCCGGTCGGCAGTGCCCAGCCAGTGGATAGTCCAGCCCTGCTCCTTCAATCGATCGGCTACGGCCAGACCCGGGAAGACATGTCCCCCGGTACCACCTGCCATCACCAACAGCGTCTTGCTCACTAAACCTCCCGCACCCGCGCCTGGGCTGTCGCCTGACGCAACTCAAAATCGATTCGAATCAACATGCTCACTGCCACCGTCATGATGATGAGACTGGAGCCACCGTAACTCACGAGCGGCAAGGTCAACCCTTTGGTCGGCATCATGCCGCTGGCC
Source organism: Aeromonas sp. SER (assembly GCF_038739615.1). NCBI lineage: Bacteria > Pseudomonadati > Pseudomonadota > Gammaproteobacteria > Aeromonadales > Aeromonadaceae > Aeromonas > Aeromonas sp. SER. The sequence continues at coordinate 113,996 of NZ_JBCGFC010000006.1, forward strand.
GCGCCAACGTTAACGAAGGTCTGGAAACTGAACCAGATCCCGATACCGATGGCCAGATAACCGTCATAGAGGCGATCGGCAGCAAGAGCCTTGTGGCCCAGCTTCAACGCCTTGACCGCCAGTGCGAAGATCAGGAACAGGGCACCCAGCACACCGGCATAGCCGAGCTCTTCACCGAGGATCGCAAAGACGAAGTCGGTATGCGCTTCCGGCAGGTACTCCATCTTCTGGATGGAGTTGCCCAGCCCTTCGCCAAACCAGCTGCCGCGGCCAAACGCCATCAGCGACTGAGTCAACTGGTAGCCGCTGCCAAACGGATCAGCCCAGGGATCCATAAAGGAGGTAACCCGCCGCATCCGGTAAGGCTCTACGATGATCAGCATCACCACGGCACCGACCCCGGCACCGATCAGGGTCAGGAACTGGCCGAGTCGGGCCCCCGCCAGAAACAGCATGCCGAACGAGGTCACGAACATCACCACGGTGGAACCCAGGTCAGGCTGCAGCAGCAACAGAACGGCCAGCACCCCGAATACCGCCAGCGGTTTCAGGAAGCCAATCCAGGCTTCACGCACCTCGTTCTGGCGCCGCACCAGATAACCGGCCAGATAGACAAAGAGCGCCAGCTTGCCGAATTCAGCAGGCTGCAAGTTGAACGGGCCAAGCGGCAACCAGCGCACCGCACCGTTGACGTTACGCCCCACCAGCAGCACCAGCACCAGCATCAGAATGGCCAGCAGCAGCATGGGACCATTGTGCTCCTGCCAACGCGCCATCGGCACCTGCAGCACGAACCAGGAGATGCCGAGCGCCATCACCAGAAACATGGCGTGACGTTTCACGAACATGAAGGGATCGTCACCCAGAGAGATCCCCTCGGGGATCGAGGCGGATGCCACGATCACCACCCCGAGCGCCATCAGCGCAAGCGCCAGCACGACCAGCTGCCGATCATAGAGACCGGCCGGACGCGCCGGTAACAACCAGCGCTGGAAAAGACCTGCAGCTGCGCGAAGGGCGTTCATAGCGCCATCACCATCTCGGTGAAGCGATCGCCGCGCACCTCGAACGACTTGAACTGATCCAGGCTGGCACAGGCTGGTGCCAGCAGCACCCAGTCTCCGGGCCTGGCATCGGTAGCCGCCTTGGCAACGGCGGCAGCAAGGTCGGCAACCCGTTCGGTCTGCTCACCCAGTGCCAGCAGCACCTCGGCATCTTGGCCGAAGCAGTACATATGATCGATCTGGTTGCCCAGCAGCGCTTGAATGGGGCCAAAATCCTGCCCCTTGCCCTGACCACCGGCCAGCAGCAGCAGACGACCCCTGACCGACTCGCGCACACCGGCCACGGCAGCCAGAGTCGCCCCCACGTTGGTCGCCTTGGAGTCGTTGATCCAGCGCACTCCGTTCACCTCTCGCACGAAGCGGGCACGGTGCGGCAGACCTTCAAAACGGCGCAGCACGATGAGTTGCGCCGCGCGGGGAATGCCAACCGCATCGCACAGCGCCATGGCGGCAAGGGCGTTGGCCTGATTGTGGGCGCCGACGATCTTCATCTCGTCCACCGCGATCAGGGGCTCGCCGTGCAGGGTCAGCCAGTAACGACCATCCAGCAGGCAGCGGCCGTAACCATTGCAGTCGAGACCAAAGCTCTGCCACACCTGACCCACATCAGGCAGGGTCTGGGCATCGTCACGGTTGACCAGAATATGTTTGGAGTTCTGATGGATCTCCATCTTGGCTGCGCGGTAATCGGCCATGCCCTGATAGCGATCCATATGATCTTCGGAGAGGTTGAGCACCACGGAGGCGGCAGCACGCAGGCTATAGGTGGTCTCCAGCTGGAAGCTGGAGAGCTCCAGCACGCAGAGATCCATCGGCTGCTTGAGCAGATCGAGCGCCGGCGTCCCTATGTTGCCACCCACACCGACATTGAGTCCGGCTTCGGCAATCATCTCGCCCACCAGCGTGGTCACTGTACTCTTGCCGTTGGAGCCGGTGATGGCGATGACCGGCGTCTGGGTCTCGCGCACAAACAGCTCGATATCCCCGATTATCTGCACACCACGCTCGGCAGCCGCTTTCAATTCGGGGGTCGCCAAGGCAATGCCCGGGCTCGCTACGATCATGTGTGCCTGCTTGAGCAGCTCTTCATCCAGCCCGTGGATAAGCTCCACTTCTGGCGGCAGCTGATCCTTGCCGGGCGGGTTGGCACGGGTATCCATCACCAGCGGCGTGACGCCACGGCCGAGGAAGTAGTCGACGCAGGAGAGTCCGGTTTTACCCAATCCGATGATGATGACCATGGCCTTACCTCACCTTCAGGGTGGCAAGACCCAGCAGCACCAGCACGAGGGTGATGATCCAGAAGCGCACGATAACGCGCGGCTCCGGCCAGCCCTTCTTCTCGTAGTGGTGATGGATCGGCGCCATGCGGAAGATCCGCACGCCGCGCAGCTTGTATGAACCCACTTGCAGGATCACCGAGACGGTCTCCATCACGAAGACCCCGCCCATGATCACCAGCAGAAACTCCTGACGCACCAGCACGGCGATGGTACCGAGCGCGCCGCCCAGCGCCAGCGAACCGACGTCACCCATGAAGACCTGTGCCGGATAGGTGTTGAACCAGAGGAAGCCCAGACCCGCACCGACGATGGCGGTACAGACGATCACCAGCTCGGAGGTATAGGGAACATAGGGAATATGCAGGTAACTGGCGAAGTTGACGTTGCCGGTTGCCCAGGCGATAAACGCAAAGCCGCCCGCCACCATCACGGTCGGCATGATGGCCAAGCCATCCAGACCATCGGTCAGGTTGACCGCGTTGGAGGTACCGACGATGACAAAATAGGTCAGCAGGATAAACATCAGGCCAAGCTGCGGCATCACATCCTTGAGGAAGGGCACCACCAGCTGGGTCTGACCGTCGTGGGTGGCGGTAGCATAGAGGAATACAGCCACTCCCAGCGCAACGGCGGATTGCCAGAAGTACTTCCAGCGGGCGATCAGACCGTCAGTGTTTTTGCGCACCACCTTGAGGTAGTCGTCGGCAAAGCCGATGGCACCGTAGGCCCCCAGCACAAACAGCACTAACCAGACATAGGGGTTGTCGAGGCGGCACCAGAGCAACACGGAAGTGAAGATGGCGGCAATGATCATCAGCCCCCCCATGGTCGGGGTACCCCGCTTGCTGAGGTGAGACTCGGGACCATCGTTGCGGATCACCTGACCGAACTTCAGGATCTGCAGGCGACGAATGAGGCGAGGCCCCATCCAGAGCGCAACACCCAGACCGGTAATAATCGACAGGATGGCGCGAAACGTCAGGTAGGAGAAGACGTTGAAGAAGGTGAAGTGCGGGGTGAGCAGTTCAGCCAGCCAGACTAACATGCAGCTGACTCCTGATGGTCGACGACCATCTTGACGATATCTTCCATGCGGGAGCCACGGGCACCTTTGACCAGAATCGAAATTTCCTGATGTGTATTAATCATTTGCGCAAGCACTTCAAACAACGACGCCTTGTTATCGAAATGTCGGCCAGCCGCGGCATCTGCGGTATGGCGACTCTCTTCCCCCACTGTCAGCACGGCATCCAGACCGCACTCGCGGGCATGATGGCCAACCCGGGCATGTTGCTCGGCAGACTCTTCACCCAGTTCCCGCATGTCACCGAACACCAGCACCTTGAAGCCGCTCATGGCGGTCAGGGCATCGATGCCTGCCAGCACGGACTCCACGCTGGCATTGTAGGTATCGTCCACTAGGGTCAGACCGCCCCAGCGCTGAACGCAGAAGCGGCCCTTGACCGGAGCCATCTGCTCCAGACCGGCTTTGACCGAGGCCAGAGAAGCACCTAGCGCCAGGGTACCGGCAGCAGCAGCCAGCGCATTGGCCACGTTATGACGGCCGGGGATCGCCAGAGTCAGGCTCACCTCACCCTGCGGGGTCACCATGACGAACTCGGCACAACCCTGAGCGTTGAGAACCACATCGCGAGCATGGAACGGCTGGCTCTGATCTTCGATGGAGAAGGCGCAGCGAATGCCATGCTCGCGCCACTTAGGCCAGAATTCGTTGTCGGCGTTGACGATTGCGGTGCCGCCGGCGCTCAAGCCCTCAAAAATCTCGCTCTTGGCGTGGAAGACCCCTTCCAGCGAGCCGAAACCCTCCAGATGAGCGGCAGCCACGTTGTTGATGATGGCGGCATCCGGTTTGGCCAGCGAGGTGGTCCAGGCGATCTCGCCCGGGTGGTTGGCCCCCAGCTCCATCACCGCAAACTTGTGTTGCGGTTCGAGGCGCAGCAGGGTAAGTGGCACGCCCACCTCATTGTTGAAGTTGCCGGCGGTGGCCAGCACCTCTCCTTCATGACGCAGGATGGCGGTCGCCATCTCCTTCACCGTGGTCTTACCGCAGCTGCCGGTGATAGCCAGCACTTTCGGGTTGATGCGCTCACGCATCAGTTTGCCGAGACGGCCCAGCCCCTTGAGGGTATCGGCTACCACCAGTTGGGGAATGGCCAGCGGCAGTTCGCGCTCGACCAGCAGGGCAGAGGCCCCTGCCGCCAGCGCCTGCTCGCAAAAGTCGTGGGCATCGAAGCGCTCGCCGCGCAGTGCAACGAACAGAGCGCCAGCACCCAGAGTACGGGTATCGGTGCTGACCGCAGTAATCTCGCCATCTTCACCAATCAGACGGGCATCGAGCACCTGCGCCAGGTCGGCAAGCCTGAGGGTCATCATTTGAATGACTCCATTAATGTGTGCAAAGCAGCCGCGACGGTTTCCCGGTCGCTATAGTGCCGCTTGTCGGTTCCAATGATTTGATAATCCTCGTGGCCTTTGCCGGCCACCAGAATGATGTCCTGTTTGCTCGCCTGACGGATAGCCAGGTTGATCGCCTTGACCCGATCGTGCTCGACCTGCACCGCAGCAGGATCGCGAAGACCCGCCACCATGTCGGCCATGATCCGGGCCGGCTCCTCGGTACGGGGATTGTCGTCGGTCAGGATCACGCGATCCGCATACTGTTCAGCCATGGCTGCCATCATGGGGCGCTTGCCGCGATCCCGATCACCACCACAACCAACCAGACACCAGAGCTGGCCTTTGCAATGCACGCGCAGTGCTTGCAGCGCCTTGTCCAGCGCGTCCGGGGTGTGGGCATAATCGACCACGGCAAGGGGCGCATCACCACCGCCAAAGCACTCCATGCGACCGGTCACCGGCTGCAATTTCGGGGCAGTTGCCAGTAGCTCGTCGAAGTCATAGCCGAGCACCAGCATGACCCCCATCGCCGCTAGCACATTGCTGACGTTGAAGCGCCCGAGCAAGGGGGCGGATAATACACCATTCCCCCAGCTGGAGTTAATCTGCGCGCGAAAACCTTGCTGGTGAAAATCGAGTTGCTGCGCCGTTAACTGACGGCCGGAATGGTTTTCAATCGGACCATTAACGCTGAACGCCACCGCTAAGGGATATTTTTCGAGCCACTTGGCACCCAATTCGTCATCCCGGTTGATCACCGCATTCGGCTCATCGACCAGCTGCAGCAGCTGCTCCTTGGCGGCACCATAGGCCTCCATGGTGCCGTGGTAGTCGAGGTGATCCCGACTCAGGTTGGTGAAGACTGCGGCAGCAAACGGCAAGGCGGCGACCCGATGTTGCACCAGACCGTGGCTGGAGACCTCCATCGCCACCAGATCCGCCCCCTGCTCTTGCAGGGCGGCCAGATTGGCTTGCACCTGAACGGCGCTGCCAGTGGTGTTTTCCGCTTCGTTCAGGTTGCCAAACAGACCGTTACCGATGGTGCCCATCACTCCTGCCTTGCCACCCAGCAGAGTGCGCCAGTTGGCGACCAGCAGCGCAGTGGTGCTCTTGCCGTTGGTCCCCGTGATCCCCACCAGCTCCAGTTTTTTGGCTGGCTGATCGTAGAAATAGCCTGCGAGGGCGGAGAGATGAGCAGGCAAATCGCGCATCCCGATACAGGGAACGGAAACCGCTGGTGCGATAAATTCACCATCCTCCTCAAACACAACAGCGGTCGCTCCCTGAGCCACCGCCTGTTCGATAAACCGTCTGCCGTCCACCTGATGGCCGCGAATGGCCACGAAGAGAGAGCCGGGGCCGACCCGCCGGCTATCCAGCTGGATATCGGTCAGGGCAAGCGCCGGCGCCGTAATGCCGAAGGGGCGCAGTAATGAATCAAGTGCGCGGTGCAACAGGAGCCTCCGTACTGGCGAGTTTGGTGGGTACCGAAGGGGGTACCGCATCCGGACGAATATTGAAGAGTTGCAGCACCCCGCCCATGGCCTCTGCAAACGGCGGGGTCGCCACGGCGCCACCATAGTAGGCACTGCCTTTTGGCTCGTTGATTACCACCACCATGACGAAACGGGGATCACTGGCCGGGGCGAAGCCGGCAAACCAGGCCATGTAATCCTTGCCATAGCCACCTGCAACGGCGACCTTGGCGGTACCACTCTTGCCGCCTACCCGGTAGCCCGGGATCTTGGCCTTGGGAATGGCGTTATCGACCACGTATTCCAGCGCCTGCAGCATGGCGGAGGCGTTGTTGTGGTCGATCACCTGCTCACCCTTGGGCGGCGTGGTGACCTTGACGATGGAGATGGGCACCCGCTTGCCCTTGTTGGCCAGGGTGGCGTAGGCGGAAGCCAGTTGCAGCGGGGTAACCCGCAGACCATAACCAAACGAGAGGGTCGCCCGCTCGATATCGGACCAGCGGCGACGCTGGGGCAGCATGCCGCTGCTCTCGCCCATCAGGCCGCTACCGGTATCCATGCCGAAGCCAAACATACTGAGGGTATTGATCATCTCCTGCGCCGGCATCCGCAGCGCGATGCGCGACATACCGATGTTGGAGGAGTAGCGCAGAATGTCGTAGAGGTTGGTCGCCCGGTGGATACTGACGTCCTTGATCTGCTTGGCTCCGATAAAGAGCGGCCCGCCCTGAATGAAGTCTTTCCAGCTGGTAACTCCAGCTTGCAAGGCACTGAGCAAAATCAATGGTTTGACAGTGGAGCCCGGCTCGTAGGTATCGGTGACCACCCGGTTGCGCACCCGGAAGCTCTGATACTGACCGCGGTTGTTCGGGTTGTAGGAGGGGGTGTTGACCATGGCGAGCACTTCGCCGGTCTTGATATCCAGCATCACCATGGAGCCGGATGTCGCCTTGTTCTCGTCGGTGGCCCGCTTGAGCGCACGATAAGCCAGCGCCTGTACCCGTTGATCGATACTGAGCTGCAGATCGTTGGCGTTCTTGCCCTCCTTGACGATGCCAAGGCGTTCGATGACCCGACCCTGACGATCCTTGCGCACCCGCATCTCGCCCGGTGTTGCGGTCAGCCACTCGTCATAGCTGCGTTCGATACCTTCGATACCGTGGCCATCGATGTTGGTCACCCCAACCAGATGGGCGCTGATCTCGCCAGTCGGATAGAAACGGCGCGACTCGGGACGCAGATAGACACCGCCCAGCTTGAGCCCCTTGATATATTCCGAAACGGCAGGGGTTACCTGACGCTGCAGATAGACAAAACGCTTGCTGGGATTGGCGATCCGTTGTTTGAGGGTATTGATGTCGATCTTGAGCACGGCAGAGAGCGCCATCCAGGCTCGCTCGTTGTGAATTGCGCCAGACTCGTGCACCGTCTTGGGGTCTGCCCAGACCGCTTCGACCGGCACGGATACCGCCAGCTGTTCACCGTTGCGATCGGTGATCATGCCGCGCACCGCCTGGGTAGAGGTGGTACGAAGGGAGCGCATGTCCCCCTCCTGGCGCAGGCGGTCAGGGTTGATCACCTGGATCCAGGCCAGACGCAGGATCAGCCCAACAAATGCGATGCCGATGAATACGACCAGCGTGCGAAAGCGCCACGGATAGATCGAGGGCGCTTTGACGTTCGCTTTGGCAGCTTTGGCTGTAGCCTTGCGTTTCATGGCAGGGTAATTACCTTCTCGGTGGTCACCAGAGGGCGACCCATTTGTAACTTGTCCATCGCCAGAGTGGCCACCCGGGAATGTTCTGCCAGGGTGCCCTGCTCCAGCAGGAGGTGACGCCATTCGATATTGAGGCGATCCTCTTCGGCCATCAGGTCGTTCTGTTTGGCAGTCAGGCCGCGCGTCATGTTGGTCACCAGGATCACGGCAAACGCAGTCACCAGCACGGCGACTGACAATAGGATTTGCAGCTTGTGTCGCCAGAGATCCGCAACGATCTCCTTGGCAAGGTGGACACGCACTTCGCTCATCGCTTACTCCGCCAGACGCTCGGCGACCCGCAGCACAGAGCTGCGCGACCGGGTGTTTTCCGACACTTCATGATCAGAAGGCTTGAGCGCCTTGCCGACCGACTTCAATTTGCGACCGCCAGCCAGCTGGGCCTCGGTCAACGGAATGCCGTAGGGTACTTCCGGCCCCTTCTCGTGCTTGCGAATAAAATGCTTCACCAAGCGGTCTTCCAGCGAATGGAAGCTGATCACCGACAGACGACCGTGCGGAGCCAGCACCTCCAGCGCGCCGTTGAGCGCGGTCTCGATCTCGTCCAGCTCACTGTTGATGTAGATACGGATAGCCTGGAAGCTGCGGGTCGCCGCATGCTTGCCCTTCTCCTTGCTCGGATTGACCCGGGCAATCATCTCGGCCAGCTGGCGGGTGCGCACGTAAGGCTCGGTAACCCGGTCGTGCACGATGGCGCGGGCAATCTTCTTGGCAAAACGCTCCTCACCGAAGGTCTTCAATACCCAGGCGATATCGTCCACATCGGCCTTGGCCAGCCACTCGGCGGCACTCTGACCGGAAGTGGGGTCCATCCGCATATCGAGCGGACCATCTTTCATAAAGCTGAAGCCACGCTCGGCATCATCCAGCTGGGGAGATGAAACCCCCAGATCGAGCAGAAAACCATCCACCTTGCCCAGCAAACCGCGCTCGCTCAGATAACTGGTAATACCGGAGAAGGGGCCATGCACAATCTCGAAACGCGGATCCTGGATCTTGGCAGCCTCGGCGATCGCCTGCGGATCGCGATCGATGGCGATCAAGCGGCCGTTAGGACCAAGGTGTTGCAGGATCAGACGAGAATGACCACCACGGCCAAAAGTGCCGTCGACATAGATACCGTCCGGCTTGATGGCCAGACCTTCGACGGCTTCGTGCAGCAGCACTGTGATGTGTTCAGCGGCTTGGGTCATTTATAAAGAGAAATCCTGTAGTCGTGGTGAGCTTGCCCAATCGTCCCCGGGCAGACCCAAGATGTCGTCATTGACCTGTTGCTGCCAGCGGGCTTCATCCCACAGCTCAAATTTGTTGAGCTGGCCCACCAGCATGATCTTCTTATCCAGCCCCGCATGGTTGCGCAGTGGCTGGCTGAGCAGCAGACGGCCATTGCCATCCAGCTCGCATTCGGTTGCATGCCCGAGCAACAGCCGCTGCAAACGGCGTTCGGCGGGATTCATGCTGGAGAGGGTCTTGAGCTTGCGTTCGACCTCTTCCCACTCGTTCAGGGGGTAAAGCAGCAGACAGGGGTGGGCAATATCGATGGTGCAGACCAGCTGGCCGTCGCTTTCATCGCGCAGCCAGTCACGAAACTTGGTCGGAATCGCCAGTCGCCCTTTGCTGTCCAGGCTGATGGCGTGAGCGCCACGCAACAAATTTCTGTCCCTGAAGGTGAGTAAGCGGGCGAATCGCCCCTTTTAAAACCACTTTGATCCACTTTTCCCCACCTTGAAGTTTAAGGACGTGGAGGGGGCTTTTCAAGCAAGGAGATCGGCCAGAGGGAACATATTGACGCAGCATTTGCGGGTTACGGATTGAGTGGGTTGATTTTCCACGAGTTATTTGTGGCGACAGAAAATACGATTAATAAAAAAGCTGTGGGTGAGCGGTTACTATCTGGGAGAGATGATGAAACGGAACAGCACAACGGCGCAGAGCAAAATACTGACGCAGATCACCGGATAGATGATATAGCCATCTTTGGAACGGCGGGCACGCAAAGAGACCAGATGACAAAGCAGCAGGTTGTAAATTATCAGCAGCGTAGTCAGCAGGATATTGACGGCAAACGTCAGCTCGTGGGCAAACGCGATGTAAAGCCCCATGAGAATAAAATTGGCGAGGATCAGATATAGCAAAAACTTCTGGATTGCTTTACCTGCATTTGGGCTCTTTTTTACTCGTGTTATCATGCTTGCCACGTCCTGGATTACACATGATCAGACGACCCTAAATTCAGAAAACTGTTGAGATACATGATGTTTTTATTATTGTGCGATCCTTGTTCAACAAATTCACAATGACCAGGTTCATTTTCTTTTTACTAAGCGCGATGTTAATAACATCCACATCTTGTCACGCTTATAACAATTATCAATGGCAAACCGGCTTCCCTCCTCCGATACGTGGAGAGGGAGTCGAGCTGGTTAGTCAACAGCAAGCCTTTCTGCTTGCTAAGCGCCCCTATCTGCAACAACGTCTTGCCGAAACCCAACCCATCATCCGCTGGATCTCGGAACAGGTGCAGGAACGCAAACTTCCGCCCCTGCTGGCTTTTGTCCCTTTGCTGGAAAGCAGCTACCGCCTTGATGTTGTCTCTGCCGCTGGCGCTGCAGGCCCCTGGCAACTCATGCCCGATACGGCCAGGCGCTTTGCCGTGCCGATCAATAGTTCATTCGATGGCCGTTATTCACTGCCATTGGCAACCGACGCAGCTCTGACTTACCTTGGCTGGCTCTCTCGTTTCTTTGGCGGGGACTGGTTGCTGGCGCTGGCTGCTTATAACGCTGGAGAAGGGCGAGTGCTGAATGCGGTATTGAAAGCTGGCACCCGAAATATCTGGGCTCTGGATCTGCCGGCGGAAACCCGGGTTTACGTTGCCCGCTTTATTGCCCTTGCCAGAGTGCTCGACATGGCAAGCACCCACCATTTCCAGTTGCCGCCATGGAAAAGTGGCAACGACCTGAAGGTTTTTCGCAATCCGGAAGGCTGTTCGCTGCCTGCCTGGGCTCAGGCCAAAGGTGTATCCATGAATGACGCCAGCCGCTGGAATCCGGCATGGCAGCTCCCGGTACCGGCAGGAATAACCAATTGCCCGGTTGTTTACAGCAAAGCAAAAGCCCCGGTCACGACCCCACAGCGGGGCAGCGGCAAACTCATCTTCAAAGCCGTTTCACTGGAGAGCCTGCATGACCCGCTGCTGCTGAAGACAGCCAGAGGGCTTGATATGAGCCGTGGTGAGCTCAGGCTGGAACGTCAGCCAGATCCTCTTGGGATGACTCTGAAGCGGCCGTTGATTGCGGTACCCTGAAGCTGTGCCGCCAATGGCTCAATACCGGCGCAAGGTCAATTTGCTCCGGATGTGACCAGCGCGCACCATAAAAACAGAGATGCTGGCCAATGGGACGGCGATGGGTGATGCGGCATGTCAGTGTAATGCGTGGCAACAGAGAAAGGGTTACTGTCTCGGGCAAAATGAATCTGGCAGGAGCAAGAAAGCCCACCCCACCCGGCCCGATATCCTTGATGACGGCCCGGCCAATGCTCTTGTCAAACAGCAAACCGGATATCAGCAGACGAGCAGCAATACCACAACTCTGCGATTCGAAGGGGGTAGCGCCATCATGGAGATACCAGCGAGGCACCTTTCTTCTCGGATCATTGTGTGCGGTATGGAACAGAAACTCTGTTTCAGGGGCGTCCATTGACTGTCTTTTCCTTGGCTTGAGTGGCTGCAGCTTTGGTCTCGGCACTGAACAGCTGCTCCAGATTCTGTTCCGCTCTGGTCGTCATAATCAGCAACTCGATACGACGGTTCCGGCTACCCTGTGGATTTTCGCTATCTTCCAGCATGGTGTCAGACATGGCCACTACCTGGGCAATACGCTCTGGCGGCATGCCCCCCGCCAGCAACACCCGTCTCGCCATCATGGCGCGATCCGATGAAAGCTCCCAGTTGCTGTAGTTTTCACCCGCGAAAGGGGTGCTGTCGGTATGACCCGAGATCATGACCCGGTTTTCCACCCGCTGAAAAATCGGGGCAAGCGCCATCAGCATATGACGAAAGAAGGGGCTAATACGGGCACTGCCGCGACTATACATTTCGCGATCGGCATCATCACGGATCAGGATGCGCAAACCTTGCGGCACTATCTGAATCTCCAGATTGTTCTTCGCCTGCATTTGCTCCGCAAGATTACCGATAAACCCGGCAAGCTGCTTCATCTGGTGCTCACCTTCCAGCTTTCCGACCAGTAGCTGCTCGTATCCCCCCCCGGGCCCATCAGAAAAGATGCTCTGATTGCGATCCATATGTCTGGGGGTCAGCTGTCCCTTCTGATCAAACTTGGGATTGAGCTCATCGATGACCGAAGGATTGCCGCCCAGATCGACCGGATAGGGGCTATTGCGAATATCAAACGGGTTGGCCTCATTATCCATGATGCTGTAATCGCGCAAGCGGCTGGCTACCATCTCCCGCTCCTCCTGGTTGGAGACTGCCAGGATCCAGAGCACCATGAAAAACGCCATCATGGCCAGAGTAAAGTCGGCAAATGCCACTTTCCACGCCCCTCCGCTTTTGGGGGAGCTGTTACGCCTCTGCTGGCGCTTGACGATGATCTGTTCGTGGTTGCGCATTACATCGCCCTGTTGGTCACCCAGTCTTCCAGTTCCAGGAAGCTGGGTTTGACATCAGGTTCGAGAATTTTCCGGCCGGAATCGACCGCCAGCAGAGGCGTCTTGCCACGTAGCTGGGCAATCAGAATGGATTTGATGCACATCAGCAGACCGACCCGGCGTTTGACCATCTCTTCCATGGCGTTGCTGATGGGTTCGAGCAGACAGTAGCAGAGGAAAATACCGATAAAGGTACCCACCAGCGCCGCCGCCACATGCACCCCGATATTGCTCAGAGGGCCGTCGAGTTGCTGCATGGTGATAATGATCCCCATAACAGCGGCCAAAATGCCGAAGCCCGGGCAGGCCTCGCCGGTTTTATGAAGTGCATGGGCAGGCTTGAGCATATCCTCCTCAATGGCCATGATCTCTTGCTCCAAGATGGTATCGAGCTCATGAGGAGTGATCTTGCCCATCCCCAGCAGACGAAGGTTGTCGATGATAAAACCGAGCAACTGGGGATCTTCCGAAATTTGCGGGTACATCAGGAACACCGAGCTTTGCTGGGGGTTTTCAATATGCTCGTCCAGCGCTTTCATCCCCTTGTTGCGCGTCTCCTCCAGCAACTGGTGCATCAGCGTCAGCAACTCGCGGTAGACCTCGCGCTCTTCCTTGTTGGGCTTGAAGCACATCTTCAACTGCGCCCACATCTCGTGCATCACCTCTTTCGAGTTGCCAAGAAACATGGAACCGGCAGCAGCACCCACAATAATGATCAGCTCGGCTGGCTGCCATAAAGCCGCAAGGTTGCCACCTGCCATCATGAAGCCACCCAGCACGCATATTAATATGACGCCGATGCCAATCTGTTTTTGCATGAATGCTCCCGAATTCTACAACCACCCCCACGAATCATGGGGCACTACTATATGGAGTCGACCAATCGCTGCTTGAGCTGAAGTACACATTGCTTGTGCAATTGGCAGACCCGCGACTCGGTCAGCCCCAGCACCAGCGCAATCTCTTTCATATTCAGCTCCTGCTGATAGTAGAGAGAGAGCAGCAGCTGTTCCCGCTTGTCGAGGAGGGTCAGCGCCTTGCTGATGGTCATGGCCATATCGACATCATCAGATTCGGTTGCAGGCGCCCTTCCACCGTTCTCCAGCCACTCTTCAAGGCTCTGCAAAGCCTCAGCCTGGCTGGCATACGCCAGCTGGCGTACCTCTTCGATGGTGCAGTTCAACGCAGCGGCAAGCTCTTGCTCAGTTGGCGCCCGGCCCAACCGGTTATGCAGGTCTCGCTGGACTTGATTGTGGCTATGTACCTGCTGGCGCAGTTGACGAGGCCGCCAATCGAGTCGACGCAATTCATCGAGCATGGCGCCCCGGATCCGCTTGAAGGCATAGCTCTCAAACTGGACATCCGGCTCACTACCGTAACGACGCCAAGCCTCCAGCAACCCCATCATGCCGACCTGCTCCATATCCTCCTGATCAAAGCAGGCGGAAACCTGGCTGCGCAGGTGGCTGGCGGCTCGCTTAACCAGCGGCAGATAACGGGTCAGAATGGCCTGCTCGCCGGTACGTGGCGGAGAAGAAGTGAACTCGTGAGGGGCATCCCAGTCGACATCGATCATATCTGTCTTATTGCACCAGAACCTTGGTGATCAGCACTTCGTCGAGGTAGGTCTTGTAACCGTAACCTTGCAAGGTAGTGACCAGTTTGGCGAGCAGGGAACTCTGCAAAGAGGTGATATTCTGCAGCTCTTTTTTCACATCATCGTGGGTACGGTGACTGAAATACTGCACCATGGCGTTCCGGATGAGTGGTGTCAGCTCGTTCAACGTATTCAGATGCGCCTTGTTGTGAGTCACCAGAGCCAGCTCAAGTACCAGATAGTGGGACTCAACCCCGCCATCCAGACTGATGACGAAGCGCTCCATCGGCTTGAACAACGGAGTGGCACTCAACTCTGGCTTGGGCTCTTCAAGACCGAGCCAGACAGCAATGGTATCGCGCTTGAGATAGGCGCCATAGGCAAGCACAAGCAACAGGCAAAGAGCCATGACAACCAACATCAACCACTTCATGATACGGCGCATCATTTTGATTTCACTCTCGATTTAGCCGGTTTAGGTCACACCAGGGTGTTGAGCCATGCACGCTCATCCTGCCCGGCAGTTTCAAATTCATCTTGCCATTGGCGACGGCCCGCCAGGATTTTCTCCTGTTGCCACTTTCCTTGCGCATCGCCTTGTCCCCCGCCCTGCCCGACGTTGACTTCAACTCCACCGGCATGGTGAGGAGTCAGACTCATGCGCAACCGCTCCATCGACTGGATCAGCGCGTCCCTAACAGCCGGGTTGGTCACATTGAGTTGAACATTGAGCCGATCCCCCTCGACCCGAACAGTCAGTTCGAGTCGGCCCAGCTCAGGAGGATCCAGGCGAATATGAGCCTGCTTGATCTGCTGGTTCACCTGCAGCTCGACCTTGTCCTTGAGCACATCGACCAGTTGCTGCCCCCACTGCACCTGGGGCTCGGCCAGTTTGACCGGAGCCCACTGATATTCGGCAACTTTCGGTGCAGGCACTGATATCTGATTGCTCACAATACCTTTGAGATCAGGAACACCGGACTCCCGTTCCCCTGCACGCTCAACACCCAGCAGGCTCTGCAAGCTGGCTATCGTCTTCTCGCGTATGGTTGCGTCATCAGTGCGCGCCGAGGGTCGAGCCAGCATAAAACTGGAAAAATCAGTAGCTGCGCGATCGACTCGCTCCTTGTTGCCAGAGACAGGCGTCTCCATGACAGGCTGGCTCTTGTCCGTTTCCGGCTGCTTGTACGCAGATAGCGCCCGCAGGGCAGCAGAGACAGAGGGCGTGCCGCCCTGCACATCCTCGCCGGACTCTACATTGCCAGCAGTGGCAGCAGTGGCAGCAGCCACGTTGGAAGAGACAATTGCAGCTCTCGTGCTGGCTTCATGCAAAAGGAATGGGGGAGGCATATTACTGAATGCGTCTAGCCGAGCCGCAACATTATCAGCGACCTCGTCCGGTTCATCCTGTTCTACCTCTTCCTTTACTTCTTCGGTCGCAAGAGCAAGAGCTCCCTCTTCCATCAACAGGTCAAGTGGCGGAAATAATCCCCCCTGATCCTCAGGCTGACGAGCAAGACGGGTAAAACCGCTCTGTTCTGGCATCGCCAATGCCTCGGGACCGGAAAACTGAATCATGCCCACTCCTGCACCTCTCCGTATGCTTGCAAACCTTCTCTCTTCCGGGACAGCTCCTGCCATTCGCGCTCACGCAAGGTCACCTCTTGCCGGCAAAGCTGTTGTGCCTCTTGATGCCAGCTGCGAACCTGCGCTCGCGCAGCAGACAATGAGGCCCACAGCTCAGGCTCTTTGGCCATGAGCTCGGCAAATCTGGCCAGCTTGCTATCGGATAAACGAACGGCATCCCACTGACCGGCATGAGCCTGATGCAAAATCAGGCGGCCCAGGCCAAGCAGTTGACGCTGGCGTTTATCCAGCTCGGCTGGAAGGTGGGTGGACCCAATCAGTGGCATGCTATTGCTCCCAAAGAAAACAGCTCAGCCAACTAGCAAGGAGCAGGCCATATATGGAACTCGGGTATTTCGGAGCGTACAGGCGGTTTTCGCCTGTATAAGAGGAAGAGGGACTTCCGCCTTAGCGCGGATGACGAGCCATCGCTTCCCAGCCCTCTTTCAGCTCCAGCAGGATGCGGCGCACTTCGGCAAAACCGGCAATATCGTTGGAGACGCTGATCTCGAACAGACGCTGACCGCAGTAGTCATAGAGACGATGCAGATTGCTGGCGAGCTCACCGCCCTTCTCCATGTCGAGTGCGCTGTCCAGCCCCCCCAGGATCTGCAGACACTTGCTGATTGCCTGTCCTTTGCGTTCAAACTGGCGGGCTTGAATATGCCCCTCTGCTCTGGCCATTTCGTCGAGCAGGCCATCCATCAGCATCAACACCAGCTGATGTGGATCCGCACTCGCAGCCTTGGCCTGAGTTGCCGCAAACTGGTAGGCATCATAGCCATCTTGATGTTCAAACATGTAAAACTCGCTTGCTCCGGATGAGACAGCCAAATAGCAAGAACCCTTACAGGTTGCCCATGGTCTGCATCATCTGATTCATGGTGGTAAATTGGTTGAGGTAGCGCTTATACGCGGAATTCATACGGCGATCCAGCGCTTCCATTCGCTCATTCACCCGCTTTTCACTGGCTTCCAAGCCACTCTTGCGACCTTTGAGTGCGCCATCACGTTTGGTATAGGGATCCAGAGAATCGCTCATTCGCTTGAGCAGACCGTCATCCCCCATCAATGCCTTGCCCAGCAGCTCGGGATCCTTCTCCAGCGCCTTGTTGAAGTCAGTCTCGTTGAAGGAGAGCTTGCCAGTTTTGTCAGTCTTTATGCCAAGACTGCTCAGACTAAGACCGTTGGGCAGATCACGCACACTGTTGGCAAGCATGCTCTTGAGGCTGCGTACACCGCTATCGGAAGAGAGCGCCCCGGGAGCCTTGGGGTCACTTGACGTCATCTTGGCAAGCTCATCGACCAGCTCGTTATAGCTGTCTACAAACTTCTTGAGAGAGCCAGTCACCGCCTCTTTATCCTGTTCGACAGTCACCTGCAGAGGCGCATCACCACTTTTCTGGGCTTTGGTGAGCTGGAGGGTCAGGCCATCGACCACATTTTCAATCTTGTTGCTGGCAGAGGTGATGGTTAACGGGTTGTTGCCGCCCATCTGCAACTTGGCATCCTGAGCTTTGGTGATCTCGCTCTGCTTGGCAACCGCAGTTCCTAGAGAAGAGCCTGCATCACCACTGTACTTCACCGTGATGGCATTCTCTTTACCGCTCTCCTTGCTGGTCAACACCATATTGACCTTGCCATCGGTCCGAACCAGTGTGGCTTTAACACCGGGGTTATCCTTGGCATTGTTGATATGGGAAACCAGATCCTTCACGGTTGCACCCGCAGGCAAACTCGCCAGATCTATATCCACACTCTTGCCTTTGACCGTCAGAGAGAAGACGCCATCTGCGGGCAGAGGAGTGGTTTCGCTATCCAGGCTCAGACCAACCTGATGAGATTGAGCAAGTTGCTCAACGAAGAAGTTGTATTGACCGGAGCTGGCTTTGCCATTGCTCGTTACCGTCATGAGCCCCTCTTGGGACATGGTAGCCTTCTGGGCTTGCAGATTGGATGCCTTGTTCAGATCCTTGAGCATGGTCTGAAAACTCGACAGCTTGGTCGTGAGCGTGCTGATTGCACTCTGCTGCCCCTTGATGCTGTCCATCTGCTTTTTCAGCAACTTGTCCATATTCTGGCGCTCGATAGCTACCAGTTGCATTGCCATGCTGGCCGGATCTATTTGCATCATTACACCCTTATTCTTTGGCATGCCTGTTGGAAAATACCTTTTAGTCCTTTCCAACCGACACGTGTCTGCTAAACAAAAAGCCGCCCCATAGGAGCGGCCATATCAACTATTAACGCAGCAGGGAAGTTACCATGCCGGTCATCTGGTTGGAGTTGGACAGCACGGACATGCCGGCCTGCATCAACATCTGATTCTTGGTCATGTTGGTGCTCTCCTGGGCGAAGTCGGCATCCATGATGCGACCGTTTGCCATATCGGTATTCTCTTTCATATTGGAAAGGTTGTTGACGGTGTGTTCCAGACGGTTGATGTTGGCACCGAAAGCAGAACGAGCCGTACCTAGGTTTTTCAGCAAATCATCCATGTTGCCCATCGCAGTTGTCGCACCACCAGCCGCAGTCAGGTCAGATGTCGGGGCAGCCTTACTTGTCTCCTCAGTAACATTTTTAAGTACATCTCCGGTCTTGAGGTCAACATCCAACTTTTCACCAGAGTTGCCGCCAACTTGGAAAGTAACCTTCTCCTGAAACTTGCCACCTGTTTTAGCAAGCAGCGCCGCACCACCAAAGGTGGTGTTATCAGTGATGTTTTTCAGTTCGTTATGCAGCTCTTTGTACTCAGTATTCAATGCAGTCAAGTCTTCAGCATTATTAGTTCCGTTGGCAGCCTGAGTAGCCAGGTCCTTCATGCGCTGAGCGATATTGGTCATTTCGTCCATGGCACCTTCGGCGGTTTGCATCATGGAGATGGCGTCCTGAGCATTACGCATACCAACGCCTTGACCACGAGATTGTGCCTGCAGGCGGGTAGCAATCTGAAGGCCGGCCGCATCATCAGCCGCAGAGTTAATACGCAGACCGGTACCCAAGCGTTGCATGGCAGTACCCAGCATCTTATTGGTGGAGTTAAGCTGGCTCTGAGTGGTCAGAGAGGCAAAGTTGGTATGGATAGACAAGCCCATGATGTATTCCTCGAGTTAGATGCTGCACTGCAGCTTGTTAGGTTGACATCAGATATAGACGACCTCGTTGCCGCAAAAATTTAATTCGACCGAACATTTTTTTGCCCACTCTCAACTTGGTATTCTCGCCACATCCATTCATACGGCATGCGAATTGCTTCAAGTCGTCACCCTTCACTATCGGAAAGCGACATGACTGCATTTCTATATACCCCTAGGTTTGTCACGCAATTTCAATGCATTGGAGATGGCTGCAAAGACAACTGCTGTCATAGCTGGACCATCAGTATCGATAAAGCGACGTTCCGCAGTTACGAAAAACACCCGGATCCCGTAATACGGTCGTTGAGCAAACAACACATCCGCAAAGTTAAGAAAAGCAGTGAACAGTGGGGGGTCATAAAGCTTGACGAGCAGGATGCCTGCCCTTTTCTTGACGAAAAGCGATTGTGTCAGATCCACGGCAAGGCAGGGCCTGATGCACTGAGCCAGACTTGCAAGACCTACCCCAGAACCCAAACCCGGCTCGCCAACCAGCTCAAGAAATCGCTGGTTCTCTCCTGCCCCGAGGTTTGTCGGCACCTGTTGCTAGACCCAATGGCAATGCAGACTGAGGAGACTCAGCTCAGACAGCCTCTCCCCTTTACCACTCCGCCATCCGCTGCCATGGCAACCTTGCATAGTCTTAGCCTCCACGTGCTGACAGCCACCGTTCTCCCGGTCGAACTGCGCCTATGGCTTATCGGACTGCTGCTTCATCGGGATGCAACCTCCTTGTCGCACGAAGCATTTCTCGAGCAGGTAGCGGTAATGGCCGAGCAGGGGGAACTTCACGTCATGTTCGAACAGTTGCCCTCCATGCCCACATTGCAGTGGTGGGGGCTGAGAACAATTACCCATCAGCTGGTTGCATATTCACAGGGAAGACGTGGCCGCCAGACCATGCAATGCTGCCTCGACAAAATAAATCTGGTACTAGAGGGCGTTTATGACGAAGGCAAGCTGGCATTGTTGCAACAAACCTGGAACAACAAGGTAGCTCCCTTTCTAGCAACCAGGCCTCACATTCTCAACAACTACCTGCTCTATTACGTCTACAACAACAACTTCCCACTGCAGCAGACCACCCCGTTCCAGGCCTATCAGCTCCTGGTGATCGATTACTTCCTGCTGCGCAACTACCTGTGTCTGCTGGCCATGGACAAGGAGTTGGAAGAACAGGATGTCATCGATCTTTTCTACAGCTATCACACCATACGCCAGCACAACCGGAACTTTCTCAAGACTATAGAAGAGGGACTCAGTGCCTCCGGTTTTTCCTCCGATCTCACTCTGTACGCCTTGCTGAAACCCTGAAAAAAGAGACCGCCAGCATGTTGCTGGCGGTCTCTTTTTTCATCTTGGCGTTGATGTAGCGCGTCGCCCTTTACGTCAGAAGTGCTACCACATTCTGGCGCGATACATTGGCCTGAGCCAGCAGACCAGACATGGTTCCCATGAAACCGCCATCCTTTAGCTGTTCACTGAGCTTGCCCTGAAGCTGCTCAAGCTCCTGCTGCTTCATGTTCTGGCTACGCGCCTTGACCCGATCGAGCTGCTTGACCATCCGCTGGCGGAACTGCTTCAGCTCCCGCACAGATTGTTCGATTTCCCCAAGCAATCTTCTCAGGCGCTGTTGCTCCTGTCGCAACTCCCCCTTGTCGATACCTTCGCCCAACTGGGTCAATTGCCCCGGCTTTGCCTTGAATTGCACCGGAACAGGGTTTCCGGCCGGAATGCGAATGCCTTCCCCACTAAGCAGAACAGGCTCGTCCAGTTTGCGCCGATGCAACTCCGGAACGCTCAGTTCCAGCTTGCCCAACTCGTTGAGACGCGCCTGAATGTGCTCTTTGCGCAGCGCCCGATCGAGCCTGGATGCAACATCTGCCTCATTGGCTCCTGCAGGTAGGGTCACCTCGACGGCACTAGCGGTTTGCGGGAAAGAGAACACCAGACGCTCGGCACTTGCCTTGGGACTTAGCAGATCGAGCCGATCGGCACTGTAATGAACCCGGCTCTCGGCGGCCGAGGTCAACAAACGCGGCTTCAACTCCGAGGTCAGGGGCGCTTGTGGCCGGGTGAGCTTGTCTTCCAGCTGCTTGAGACGTGTCACCAGATCGCCGCCGGCCTCACGATGCTGACCCAGCTGTTGTTCCAGCCGCTTCAGCTCGCCCCAGACCTGGCTCAATGCCAGCTCACCGCCCTGAGCATGGGCAATTCGCTGCTGGGCTGTCCCGATCAGTGCCCAGCGATCGAGCCGGACAATATTGGGCTGGCGCTCAACTTTTTTTGCCGGTCGGGATGTGTCCTGAGCAGTCAAGCGTCCGTGCAGCCGGGGCTGAGCGGGCGTCTCGGCCACACCGCCCGAACGGGTTTGCTGAATCTGCATCATGACTCCTTGCGCCTGACGTTATGGCATGTAGTTGAAGAGGCTCAATCCGTTAACCTTGGCAAATGCCTGCTGCTGCACTTGCAAGGCCATCAGCACATGGGCCTGCTGGGTAACGGCACTGGCATAGTCGAGGGACTCTATCTGATTGCTCACTTCCTTGCTATAGGTCCCCTTCTCGGTATGCCCCTCATCGACCTGATCAAGCAGGTTCATGCGAGCGCCGATGGTACTCACCATCTGGCTGATATCGTCCTGCAGCACCTTGCTGCGATCCAGCATGCTGCGCGCCTGATCGGCTGCATCGGGTGCTCCGCTCTCTATCGCAGCGACCATGGTATCGAGCTGCTTGAAGAAATCGCCATTGTCGATGAACAGCTTGTCTGCCGTCTGGTTGAGACCGACCGTGACCCCCTTGGCGATGCTGACCTCACGCACCAGAGCATCACCCTGATAGACGTAATCACCGCTGGCATTTTTCACGAGTGTGGTCTGATTGACCTGGCTACCCGCAAACAGGCTGGAGCCACTCTCGTTGCGCGCATTGGCCAGATCGAACAGCCCCTCCTTGATGACTCCGACTTCAGTCGCGATGGCGCGGCGATCATCTTCCGACAAGGAGCCGGTTGCCGCGGTCTGGGTCAGTTCGCGCAGCCGCATCAGCATATTGGTCATGGACTCCAGCTGGATTTCACCCTGAGAGAGCTGGCTTTTGGCGTTGGCGATGTTCTTCTGATACTGCTCCATCGCCACCTGCTCTTTCTTGAGTCCAAGCAGTTGCACGCTACCCACCGGATCATCCGAAGGCTGCAGAATGCGCTTGTTTGAGGAGATCTGGCGATCGAGGCGAGCATACTCGCCGAAACCGTATTGCAGGTTATCGAGCATGCTGAGCTGGATCTGGTTGGTACTGATGCGCATGGTCACTCCGTCAGAACATGTTCAGGATGGAATTGAAGAGCTGATCCGAGGTACTAATCACCTTGGCATTGGCCTGATAGACCTTGGTGTATGCCATGATTTTGACCCCCTCTTCATCGGTGTTGACCCCGCTGACACTGCTCAGCTTGGTAGCCAGCTGCTTCTCCATATTGGCATCAGCCTGCATGGTCGCCTTGGCCTGTCCGCTCTGCACCGCTATCCGACCAAGCAGAGCGCTGTAGGCGTCATACTGGCCATCTTTGATGGTGATGATCTCCTGCAAATTGCGGTTGTCGCCCTGCCCGCCCCCGGCCTTGGCAAAAGCGAGATGATCGCCGGTAAAGCCATCGGCAATCTTCAGGGTCCCGGAAGGGTTGAGCGGGTCGTAACTGAACAGGGGTTTGCCCGGGTCACCATTAAGGTCAACACCACCGGCCTGCTTGGCATTGAAGTCATCTGCCAGTTTCTTTGCCATCTGGTTGAGTTCATCGCGCAGCGGGCGCAACACATTGACACGGTAATCAATCACTCCGGCCAGAGTACCGCCATGCAGAGCGGGTACTTCGAAAGTCTGCGGGCCAAAACTGAGGCTGAGCTTGTCACCGGCCAGCGAGAGCGTACTGCTGCTGCCAGCCAGTACCAGCGGCTGCCCCTGAGGCAGACTTAGCGAGAAAGAACCATCGCTCTGCCGGTTGACCCTCACTTCCATATAAGTGGAAAGCTCGCGCACGATCTGCTCACGACTATCTTCCAGGGCCGATGTATTGACCCCTTTGGAGGCCTGCTCGCTAATCTGCGTATTGAGTTCGGCAACCTGCTTGAGATAGCTGTTGACCTGAGAAACCGTGCTGTTCAGCTGATCGTCGATCTGCTTCTCCTGAGTCATCATGCTCTCGTTCAGCTGGCCATAGCGGTTCGCCAATGCACCGGCAGAGCTCACTATCTGGCTGCGCTGGGCCGGTGTTTCCGGGCTGTCGAGGGCCGCACTCAGTGAGGCGAAGAAGCTGTCCAGACCCTTGGCGATGTTCATCGACTCGCTGCCCAGAAGCTGCTCGGTGGTATTGATGTACTGATGGAACGAGTAGGAGGCCCCGGTCGCAGAGCGGCTGCGCCAATGCTGGGAAACCAGATACTCATCCGTGATCCTGCGAACACCGGTTACCTCTACCCCCTGGCCATTATCCAGCCGGCCAAAACCCGACAGGCTGCCCATCATGGCCTCCTGACGGCTATAGCCGATGGTATTGACGTTGGCGATATTCTGGGCGGTCACATTCAACGCGATCTGTGCCGCGTTGAGTCCGCTAAAACCGATATTGAGCAGAGACATCAGTCACTTTTCCTCATTTTTGCCGTGTTCAGAGGCTGACTGAAGGCAGTCAGGGTCTGTGATTCTGAAGCGACCGCCTGGTCGGCATTCTTTAATGTCGGCGCCAACTGACTGACCATCTGCTCTTTAAGGCCGATCCCGCCGCGCTTGACCAGGCTCATCGCCAGCTGACTGTCATACATATCGCGATAGAGATCCTGCCCCTTGATGAGCTTGTCATCCTCATCCTGCAGGGCATCACTGGCCGAGCGCATATGCTTGAGCACTGTCTGCAGAAAGCTCACTTCGAACTGACCGGCTACGGCATCGAGCGCGGCACGCTGATCCGGGTTGCTCTTGATCTGCTGAAGTTCATTGAGATCCTGATAGAAACCAGGTTCCGAAGTTATTCGGGTCATAAAGATCCTTAGATGACCACCAGCTCTCCCTCGAGGGCACCAGCCTCATCGAGCGCCTGCAAAATGGCCATAACATCATCGGGCGTTGCCCCAAGCGAGTTGACGGCCTTGACGATCACCTCAAGCGAAGTGCCATCAGGCCAGACAAACATGTTGTTTCGTTCGCGATCCACCTGGATCTTCGAGTTGGGGGTCGTGGTGGTCTGTCCGTTGGAGAAGGGATTGGGCTGGCTGACGGTCTGGCTCTCGCCAATGGTCACCGTCAGGCTGCCGTGACTGACCGCCGCCTTGTGCACCTTGACCCCCTGCCCCATTACCACGGTACCGGTACGGCTGTTGAATACCACCTTGGGTCGCTCCTGCCCCATGTCGACCTGCACGTCCTGCAGCAATGCCATGAACGAGATGCGCTGGCTCTCGTCACGGGGGGCTGCAATCTGAATGCGGCCAGCACTGACCGCTTTGGCAACCGGCCCCAGCTGGTGATTGATGGCCCGCTCCACATTGCGGGCCGTCTTGAAGTTGGGCTGATGCAGATTGAGCGTCACTTCGGGTTTGTCGGCAAAATTGCTGGCAACTTCCCGCTCAATGATGGCGCCATTGGGAATGATCCCCGCCGTCGGTACGTTGATGGTCACCGAAGAGCCGGATTGCCCCTCGGCCTTTACCCCGGCCACCACCAGATTGCCCTGTGCCACCGCATACACTTCACCATCGATACCGCGCAAGGGGGTCAACAGCAGCGAACCGCCACGCAGACTCTTGGCATCGCCAATCGAGGTGACGGTTACATCCACCAGCTGCCCCTTGCCAGCCAGTGCCGGCAGGGTTGCCTGCACAGATACCGCAGCGACGTTCTTGAGCTTGGGGTCGATATCATCCGGCAGCTGTACGCCAAACTGCTTGAGCATGTTGGCCATCGACTGACCGGTAAAC
Organism: Aeromonas sp. SER; assembly: GCF_038739615.1. NCBI lineage: Bacteria > Pseudomonadati > Pseudomonadota > Gammaproteobacteria > Aeromonadales > Aeromonadaceae > Aeromonas > Aeromonas sp. SER. Next base: position 139,018 of record NZ_JBCGFC010000006.1, read on the forward strand.
TTCACCTGGCTCTTGTCGCCGGTGCCGGACAAACCCACCACCAGACCGTAACCCACCAGCTGGTTGGTGCGCATCCCCTGCACATCGGCAATATCAAGCAGTGACCGCTTGGCGGCAGGAGCGGCATTCGCCCACCATGGCAGGCAGAGGCAAAGCAGGGCGATAACCCATCTGTTCATGTAAGACCTCAAAACGGTGCAAATGCGGAGCTGAAGAAGCGCCCCAGCCAACCCATCTGGTTGCTGTCGGCAAGCGCACCTCGGCCGGCATAAGTGATGCGGGCATCGGCGATGCGCTGGGACGAGATACGGTTGCTCTGGTCGATATCCTCAACCCGCACCATGCCGCCCAGACGTATGTACTCATCACCCTGATTGAGACGGATCCACTTCTCGCCGCGGATACCGAGCACGCCGTTGGGCATCACTTCGGCCACCGTCACCGTGATGGAACCGGCCAGGGTATTCTGCTGGCTGGATGTCGCACCGCCATCAAAATCCCGGTCGGCACTGAGGGTTGCCCCCCAGTCAGGACGCAGTTTGCCACCGATGGAAGGGGCTGGCACATTCATGCTGCTGTTCTTGCTCATGCTGGTGTTGGCTTTCTTGCTCGACTGGGTACGCTCTTCCAGCACCACGGTCAGAATGTCGCCGATACGATAGGCGCGACGATCCTGAAACAGGGTCATCATGTAGTCGCCACGATAGAGACTGCCATCTTCCCCCCGGGCCGAGGCAGACTGCATGGGCCGTGAAGGCGCCCACTTCTCCTCGCCCGGCTCCGGAGCCTTGAGCTCATAGGTCGCGCAGCCACCCAGCAACAGCACGACCCACAGGTAACGCCACATCATCTTCATCATCACAGCGCTTGAGTGACAAACTTGAGCATCTGGTCGGCGGAAGAGACCACCTTGGCATTCATCTCGTAGGCTCGCTGGGTGGTGATCATGTCCACCATCTCCTCCACCACGTTGACGTTGGAGCTCTCCAGCGTGAACTGCTTGATGGCCCCCATCGCCTCTTCGCCGGGCACCCCTTCAATGGCTTCACCGGATGCACCGGTCGCGCGATAGAGGTTGCCACCGAGCGCCTCGAGACCGGCCGGGTTGGAGAAGTTGGTCAGGGTGATGCGTCCCAGCTCCACATTCTCCTGCTGACCCGGCAAGGTGGCACTCACGGTACCGTCGGTACCGATAGAGATCTTGGTAGCGTTGTCCGGGATCTGGATCTGCGGCTGCATCGGCAGACCATCGGCGTTGACCAGCATCCCTTCCGCATTGCGATGCCACTGACCATTGCGGGTGTAGGCAGTCTCGCCATCGGGGCGCTCGACACTGAAGAAACCTGCACCGACCACGGCCATATCCAGCTCCTGGTTGGTGTTCTGGAACTGACCCGGTGTAAAGACCTTCTGGGTACCGACCACACGCACACCGTTACCCATCTGGATGCCGATGGGCGAGAGGTTCTGCTGATCCTGTTGTGCCCCCGGCTGACGCTGCACCTGATAGAACAGATCTTCAAAGGCAACCCGATCACGCTTGAAACCAACCGTGTTGACGTTGGCCAGGTTGTTGGAAATGCTGGCCATCTTGGCATCTTGGGCCGACAGGCCCGTTTTGCTTACCCAAAGTGCTGCATGCATCTTTGTCTCTCCACCTGATTCATTCGGATGCCGAAGCACCTCTCAGCGGGACGATGCACCAAACTGCTCGTCCCGTTCATGATTAACCCTGACCGGAAATCAGCCGGGCTCCTTGTCTGGCCTGCTCGTCCGCTGTCTTCATCAGCTTGACCTGCAGCTCGAAGTTGCGGGTCAGCGACATGCTGCTGATCAGCTCGTCGACCGCATTCACGTTCGCCCCCTCCAGAAAACCGGAGGCCAGTACGACCTGCTCGCTGGTCTCGGCATCCCCCCCCTGCCGGAGGCGGAAGAGGCCATCCTGCCCCTTGACCAGCTCGGCGGGATCCGGGTTGACCAGCTTGAGGCGTCCCACGTCGAGACGGGCACCGCCACCGGGCGGCGTGATGCTGAGCGAACCATCCTTGCCAAAACTGAGATCCCGATAGGCAGGAAGTACCATTTCCCCACCATCGCCCAACACGGGACGACCGTTGAGGGTCAACAGCCCGTCGGCATCGCTCTCCAGATTGCCGGCCCGGGTGTAGGCCTCTTTGCCATCTGCGGTCTGCACCGTGATAAAGCCTTCACCGCGAATGGCCACGTCCAGCTTGCGCCCGGTCTGCATCAGCGCACCCGGCTTGAAGTCGGTGCCGGCCATCTCTTCGCGAGCCATGACCCGACTGGGGTAACCATCACCGCTCAGGGCATAGGCTGACACCCGCTCGAAATCAGCACGAAAGCCGGCAGTGTTGACGTTGGCCAGGTTATTGGCCCGGATTTGCTGGGCCATCAGGGTATGTTGCGCCCCTGACATGGCGGTATAGATAAGCTTTTCCACGGGTCAGCCCTTAGAAGGAGTTGAAGAGAACCTGGGTCATCTTGTCAGCTGAGCTGATGGTCTTGGCGTTGGCCTGATAGTTACGCTGGGAGGTCATCAGGCTGACCAGCTCACCGGTCAGGTCGACGTTGGAGCTCTCGTAGGCCCCTGCCGTCAGCTGACCCATGGTGCCGGTCCCCGGCGCACCCAGCACCGGTTGACCCGAGCTGAAGGATTGCTGCCAGGTGGTGTTGTTGGTCTGCAGCAGACCGTTGGGATTGGCGAAGTTGGCCATCACCACCTGCCCCTGCTTCAGGCTCTGACCGTTGGTAAAGGTGGCGAAGACGCCGCCATCGGCATCCACCCGAACACCGGTCAAATCGCCCGCGGTATAGCCATTGGACTGGTTGCGAGTGGCATTGAAATCGGAGGCGTACTGACTGACTCGGCTCATATCCAGTTGCAGAGCAATTGGAGAGGCGCCCGCGGGTGCCAGCGCCAAATTGGCTGGAATGGTCGAAGCCCCCGTATCCAGCTTGCCGTCAGCGGTGAATTTCATCTTGGCCCCGCCAGCAGGGGTGATATCAGTGCCATTGAATGTGTAATGCACGGCCCACTCATTGGGTGCCGTTTTGACAAAATACTGGGTGACGGTGTGCTCAACCCCGAGCGAGTCATAGACCTTGCTGGATTGGGAGTAGCTGAAGCTGTCTGACTTGGCTGGATCGAAGGGGTGAAGAGCCGGATCGATCACGCTGGCATCCGCCTTCAGGTTGGCGACGAACTCCAGCTTGTCGGATGCCTTGGCTGGCAGGCTGCCGGCTTTGACCTGAATGTCACCGATCACGCCGGATTGCAGCTCACCGGCATCATTGGTGGTATAGCCCTGCAAACGGGTGCCGTTGGCGGTCGTCAGGTAGTTGTTCGGGTCACGCTGGAACATGCCGGCTCTGGTGTAGGAGGTCTGGCCGTTGCTGTCCTTGAGCACGAAGAAACCGCTGCCGGAAATGGCCAGATCCAGACCACGGCCGGTACGCATCACGTCGCCATTGCGGTCAAAGTTCTGGGATACGTTGTTCATCTCGACCCCGCCCGCCTGACCGCCGCCATAGATGGCTGCAAACTCGGCACGGCTGGACTTGAAGCCCGCGGTACTGGCGTTGGCCACGTTGTTGCTGATAACGCTCAATTCCTGGTTTACGGCGCGCAGGCCGCTCAATCCGATACTGAAAGACACAATTTCGCTCCTGTTTGATTACGCCGATTTGCCGAACTGAATGGCACTGAAGAGGGGGACGTCACCCACGCCAGCGACCTGCAACATGATCTCGCCCGTGCCGGGCAGGGTGACGCGATCCACCTTGCTGGCGACATAGTTTTTGGACGTGGTGGCAACCCCGTTGAGGGACGCCTTGACCTCGAAGCTGTACTCCCCGGCGGGCAGCTCCGGCAGTTCATAATCCAGCCCGCCAGCCTTGCTTTCACCCCAACTCTTGGTCGCCACCAGGGTGCCATGCTCGTCATAAACCTTGAGCTCGACCTGATCGGCGGCGCCCGCCAGTTCGACCTGACCGCGAATGGCTTTATCATCGCTCTTGGTCAGGGTCTTGCTCGGTACCATCACCTCTTTGTCGATAAGGTCGGTACTCTGCAGGACCTGCTGGGTATCCATCATGTTGATGGACTTCTGCTGCAGCAGCTTCAGGCTCTCGACCCCTTCCACCATGCTGAACTGGGCCAGCTGGGTGACATATTGGGCGCCGTCCAGCGGGTTGGTGGGATCCTGGTTCTGGATCTGGGCCACCATCATCTGCAGAAATTCGTTGCGCAGTTGCATGCCGCTCTGGGCACTCTGGCCAGTGGCAGAGCCCGCCGCCGCATTGTTGGGGGCGATATCCGGGGTGGCTGAGCGCTGGCTGGCACCACGGGCAGTATCAAGGGTGCTTACCTGAGGCAGACTCACGGCTTAGACCCCCTGACCAAGACGCAGCAAACCCTGCTGCATGCTGTTGATGCGATTGATCACCTCGACCGAGGTTTCGAAACCGCGGGAGGCACTCATCATGTCGGCCATCTCCTCCACCGCATTGACGTTGGAGTAGTAAACAAAACCGTCTTTATCGGCGATCGGGTTGGTCGGTTCGAGACGCTTCTCGACCTGACGATCGGACTGCACTATGCCGGCGATCTGAACCTGTGCAGACCCCAGCGCCTCTGCATCCTGCACGCGCTGATAGAGAGTGGAGAAAACCGGCTTGATGGCGCGAAACGCGGCATCTTCACTGCCGGCGGCACTGTCCACGTTCGCCAGGTTGGAGGCGACGGTATCGAGTCGCACGGTTTGCGCCCGCATGGCACTGCCGGCGATGTCATAAATTCGGTTGAACGACATGATTAACGCCCCTCGATCGCTTTGGCGATCCCGGTGATTTTCATATTCAGGAAGGTCAGGCTGGTCTGGAAATCCGTGGCATTGTTGGCAAACTTGCTCTGCTCGACGCTGAGCTCAGCGGTATTGCCATCCATGGACGCCTGATAGGGGATGCGATAGAGCGGATGCTGCATATCGTCAGCCATGGTGCCCTGACTGATGGCAGCGCTCTCATCGCCTGCCGCAACTTGCTGTGCGACACGGCCAAGAATCGTCTTATAATCGACGTCCCGGGCCAGATAGCCGGGGGTATCCACATTGGCCAGATTCCCGGCCAGAATACGCGCCCGGTCAGCCCGGATATCAAGGGCATAAGGGTGTACGCCAAGAGCGCTGTCAAATGAGATACTCATGCTTCATCCTTTTATGAATCAGTCAGACCGGTGCACTCGTTATCAAGACTCATGCCAATCATGAAGATCCCTTATTTGCGCCGGATGCAGCTTTCCCTCTGGCTGATCACATTGATAAAAGGGGAAGTACCGTTTCCCGTATGGAAGCGATCAGGCCTCTTCTGGCTGCTGATGCTGGCAAGCCCGCTGCACGCTGAACCCGGCGAGCTGTCGCAACAGGTCGGTGCCCGCCTCAAGGAGGATGCAAGTCAGACCCTGAATGCCTACCTGCAACAACAGGGCTGGGCAATCCCGGAGGTGAACTATCAGGTGTGGATCTCTCCGGCGGTGGAACACCTTCCTCCCTGCCAGCAAGAGATCCGCTTGCAGGCGGGGGGACAATACCGCCAGCCGTGGGGTCGTCGCCCCTACCTGGTCGAGTGTGCCAACCCCTCCTGGCAACTGAGAGCCCGGGTCGAGGTCACGCTCATGCTGCCAGTCTGGATGACGGCCCGGGAGATCCGGAAAGGCCAGACCATTCAGGCAGCAGACCTCGTCGAGGAGTCGCTGGATGTCAGCAGACTGCAGCGAGGCTTCATTCCCGTCTCCGAGTCGCTGACAGGCAGCAAGGCCAATCGCAATCTCAGGATGGGGCAGTTGATTGGCGAACTGGACCTGCAGAAGGCCTGGGCGGTGAAGGAGGGTGAAGGGGTGTTGATCCGGGCTGGTCAGAGTGGATTCTCGGCCACAACCCGCGGCACGGCATTGGCAAGCGGCGCCATCGGCGATGGAATCAAGGTACGCAACAGCAGCTCAGGCAAAGAGATCCAGGCCTGGGTCATCGCAAAAGGGGAAGTCGAAACCCGTTTTTGAACCCATATAAGGGTTTTTATTCAAGTTAGGCCGACCTTGGGTCGCTTTGCAGAGATAGACCACCAGGAATTGACGTTATGAAAATCACACGCACCGACCCGCTCTACGTTCAGACCCAGTTGCAACGCAAGCAGGATGGCGCGCCAGCCCAAGTCGAGGCGCGCGCTACCAAGGCTGACGCCCAGATCAGCAGCACGGCACAGGTTGTCAATCAGGCGAGAGCCCAGCTTGCTACCACATCCGACGTGGATATGGAAAAAGTGAACCGGATCCGTCAGGCCATCAGCGAAGGAAAACTGGAGCTCGATATGGATGCACTGGGTCAGGCCATTCTGGACATGCATCGCCGATGAGCATGGAGCCGAAACAGCGGATCAAGGAGTTGATCCTGGGCATCCAGCAAGATTGCAGCCGCTACGCCGAGCTGCAGAGCCTGTTGCTGCGCCAGCACGGCTTGCTGGCAGCGCACGATGTCGATGGGCTGGCAACCCACAACCAGCAGCAGACAAGGTTGATGGCCGATGTGCAAAAACAGGCGCAGCAACGTTGCCACCATCTGCTCGCACTGGGACTGAAACCGGATGAAAAGGGGATGGCGACCCTGATTGCCAAACTGCCTGCCACCATGCAGCCAAAAGTCTCTAGCCAGTGGCAACAACTCGAACTGCTGTTGCAGCAGTGTCTGCGCCAGAACGATCTCAACGGCCGTCTGCTAGCTGGGCAGATAGAGACCATCAACACGCTGCTGGGCCAGGAGCATGCTTACGGCCAGCTGGAGCGTTTTCCCGACTAGTTCCCCTCTTTGAGCTGACGGTGGCGCAAGCCGGAAAGCTCGTCGAGCTGACGCTGATCCCGCAGCTCCCGCTGCTGGCTGATGGCTCGTTCACGTTTGTCCAGCAGGTGCTCCAGCCCTTTGACCCGACCAAACTGCCTGACCATCTCTCCTTCATGCCGCTCCAGATCGAGCTTGGCCAGTGCCGATTGCTGAACCTGATGGGCCAGCAGATGACGCAACTGGCGATCCATCTGCTGCTTGTTCTGCCACAGCAAGGGATGGAAAGTGACCGAACCGGGACTCAACGAGCCGATCACCTCCTGCAACCGCAAGGCTCTCTGCTCTTCCCTTATCGCCTCTTCCCGCAAGCGCTGACGCTCCTTGCCGAGCGCCTCCAGCGCCTCCTGCTGCAAGCCGAGATAGGATTTCAACATGGCGACCTCTGATTACCTGCCCAGAACCTGCTTGAGCCCAGCCACGACCTGAGCCAGCGGGGTCTCTTCATGGATCCCCTGCTGCAGGAAGGCGGCAATGGCCGGGTAACGTTGTACCGCTTCGTCCATCTGGGGATCTGCCCCCGGTTGATAGCCACCGAGCGGCAGCAATTCGCGCACCTGTTGGTAGCGCCCCCACAACTGACGCAAGGTGACCGCCAGCTGCTGCCAGTCGGTCGGCACCACTTGCGGCATCACCCGGCTCACCGAAGCGCCGATGTCGATGGCCGGGTAGTGCCCCTCTTCTGCCAGACGACGGGTCAGCACTATGTGACCATCCAGAATGGCACGGGCCGAGTCGACCACCGGGTCCTGCTGATCATCCCCTTCCGCCAACACGGTGTAAAAGGCACTCAGGCTGCCATCAGGGTGGGTACCGTTGCCGGCCCGTTCCACCAGCTGGGTCAGCATGCTGAACACCGATGGCGGGTAGCCGCGCGTCGCCGGCGGCTCACCGATAGCCAGTGCGATTTCGCGCTGGGCCTGGGCGTAGCGGGTGAGGGAGTCCATCAATAGCAGTACATCCTGGCCCCGCTCACGAAAATATTCGGCAAGACGATGGCAGAGCTGGGCGGCACGCAACCGCATCAGAGGGGATTGATCAGCAGGAGCGGCCACCACCACCGAGCGGGCCAGACCTTCCGCACCGAGACTGTGTTCGATGAACTCGCGGACTTCACGACCCCGTTCACCAATCAGCCCCACGATGACGATCTGTGCCGTGGTGTTGCGAGTCATCATGCCGAGCAGCATGCTCTTGCCCACGCCGGAACCGGCAAACAGGCCCAGTCGCTGTCCCTTGCCAACCGTCAGCAAGCCATTGATGGCACGGATACCCACATCAAGAGGTTCACGGATCGGCGTGCGCAGCAGCGGATTGGGCGGAGAAGAGAAGAGTGCAACACGCTCCCCCTCGTCACGAAGAGGACGGCCATCCAGCGGCTGCAACAGCCCATCGACAACCCGCCCCAACAGATGCTCGCCGACCCTGATTGTCTCTTCGCCATCGATTGGCAGCACCCGGGCTCCGGCGTAGAGCCCCCCCATCGGCTGCAGCGGCATCAGATAGGAGATCTCCCGGTTGAAACCCACCACCTCTGCCAACAGAGACTCGCCGGATGCCGTATCGACCCGGCAGCGCTGCCCCATCACCAGCTGGCAGCCGATTACTTCAAGGGTCAGCCCCGTTACGCGAACCAGTCGGCCATAGCGGCGAAAACCGGGCACCTCGTCAAAGCAGTCGAGCGCCGAGGTGAGCGCCTGTTGCAGAGCTTCATGCATGCTGCGGCAGTTCCAGCGTGCTGTTCAGCTGCTCGATGCAGGAGGCAAGGCGCTCGCCGGTATTGACCTCGATCACCGCTGCTCGTGTTTCGATGCGGGCATCGCCAATGGCCAGATTGGGGTCTACCTGCAACGGCCACCCTTCGCAGCGGGTGACTCCCTGTTCGGCCAGACGCTGGCGATCCCCCTCATTGAGATAGATGACCAGCTCTTCCGAAGCGGCAGGCAGAGTCGCCAGCGCCTGCTCCACCTGATTGAGTACCTGCTGGGGATTGAGGGTAAATTCGGCCTGGATAACCCGCTTGGCCACCTGGGCCACCAGCTGGGCAATCAGCGCTTTCTGCTCCTGCATCTTTACCCGGGTCAGGGATTCCCACTGCTCCTGCAGCCTGGCAAAGGGCACCATGGCCTGATCGAAAGAGGCGCGCCCCTCCGCCAAACCCTGAGCGAATCCGCGGGTTTGTCCCTGCTGCAGCCCCTTGGCCTCCCCTTCCACCAGACCGCTGGTCAGTCCCTGCTGATATCCGGATTGATACCCTTCGTCGTGACCTTGCTCCAGCCCCTGCTGATAACCAAACTCGAACTGCTCCTGCTGACTCTGAGCCTCTTCCCCGCTCTGCCCCAAGGCCGGAAAGCGGTAGAGCCGGGTCGGGCCGGGCATCAACTTGCGCACATAGTGACTCATCAATGCCCCCTGTTAGCTGACCGTCGGTTCTTCGAACAGCTGGAACTCGAGCTCGCCCTGCTCCACCAATTCGCGGACCAGCTGCATGATCTCCTCTCGGGCCTGCTCGACCTTGCGCAGGGAGACGCTGCCCTGATGCTGGATCTGATCTTCCAGTGCCTGAGCCATCCGCTTCGGCATGGCACCTAGCACCACCTTGCGGAAACTGGTCTCGGTATTCTTGAGGGCCAGCGCCAGCAGCTCGCTCGGGATCTCCTGCACCAGACGCTGCAGGGTTTCGTCGCTCTGGCGACGCAACGTCATGAAGTCGAACATGTTCTTCTCGATTTCCAGCGCCATGTCACCATCGTGTTCACGCAGCAGCGAGAGCATCTGCTCCTTGTCGCCCTGATAGCGGTTGAGAATATCGGCAACCTGCCGCACGCCATTCACCTTGGCTCCAGACTGGTCAGCAACATAGGCAAGACAACGATCCAGCGTCAGCCTGAGTTCACCCAGAACATGCTCGCTGACACTGCTGAGACTGGCGACCCGCACCAGCAGATCGTCGTGCACCGAGCCGGGCAGCTCATCCAGTACCGCGGAAGCAGTCTGGGGTGGCAGGAACGCCAGCAGCACCGCCTGCATCTGCGGGTGCTCATTGCGGAAGAAACGGGCCAGCACATCGGCAGGTACCCACTGCAACCGCTGGATATCCTGACTCATCACATCACCGTAGAGGCTGTCGAGCAGGCTGCGGGAGAGACGCTGACCAAGGGCCAGGTCGAGAGTCTGTTCCAGATATTCGCGGGAGGCGCTGCCAATCCCGCTCTGTTCACGATACTGGTTGAAGAACTGCTGCAAGGTCCATCGGGCTTCCATTGAACTGACGCCGGAGAGACCGGCCATCTTGGAGATAAGGCGCTGCACTTCATCGCGGGAGAGCTTTTGCATCACCTTGGCAGCAGCCTCCGTCCCCATGCTCAACAGCAGGATGGCCGCTTTCTCAAGGTTGTCGATATCGATATCGACGGCTTTCTGGTTCAGGTTAACGTTGTTCATTGCCACTTACCCATGCTCTCACCACTTCCGCTACCCGAGCGGTATCTTTGTCAACCAGCAACTGCAGATGCTTGAGTTGTACTTCCAGCTCGGAACCCGGCTCCGGCAATGCCTCCAGATCCAGAGAAGAGAAGTGCGGCTCCCGCTCGTTGTCGGAACGGATCAGACCATTGCTCATCGGCGGCGCCGTCAGGGCAACATCATCATCCCGCCGCATGGAGAGACCCACGGTCGGCTCCAGCTCATCATCCAGCTCGTCAGAGAGCGTCTCTTCATCCGGTGCCTGCTGGGTGCGAACCAGATGCTTCACCAACGGGCGGATACCGAAGAAGACCAGCGTCAGGCCAAGCAGACCGCCCACCAGATAACGGAGCGAATCCTGCCAGTAAGGGGTCTCCCACCAGCTTGATTCGGGCGGAGCAATCGGCGCAGCGCCGGTGAAGTCGAACACTTGCAGACTGATCTGGTCTCCACGAGCCTCATCAAAGCCCACCGAGCGCTCGACCATCTGCCGGATCTGCGCCAGCTGCTCATCATTCCAGCCATCTTTCGGGGCGCTCTGATGATTGAGCAGTACGGAGACGTTCATCTTCTCGAGCCGTCCCTGCTGATAGCGGGTGTGTACTATGGTGCGGCTGTTTTCGTACTGCTTGCTGACCTCCTGCCGCTCGGTGCGGGAGTCATTTTTCTGATTTTCCGTGGTGGCTGCCGCGGTCTGATTCTGGGTCGCCGGATCACTCTTGGGCGCCGTTTCGGGAGGACGATTGGACAGTGCGCCGGGGATACCCAGTGCCAGCGCATCGATGGTTTTGTCCGATTTGCTCGACTCCTTGGTCACCACCCCTTGTGGATCCAGCTGCTGCTGGGTCTCCTCCACCGCATTGAAGTTGACGTCTGCGGCGATCTGCACCCGGAAGTTGCCGGTGCCCAGCATGGGATAGAGCATGTCGCTGGCACGCTGGCGAATGTACTGCTCCAGCTTGCGCACATACTCCATCTGCTGCACGCTCTGCTTGCCAAAACCGGCCTTGTCGCCGAGTTCGGCACTCAGCAGCTGGCCAGCCTGATCGACAATGGTGACCGCCCCCGGTTTCATGCCGGAGATACTGCCTGCCACCAGGTTGGCAATGGCCTCGACCTGGCCGGGCTCCATGGTCTGACCGGGTTGCAGATCGAGCATGACGGATGCACTTGGCTTCTCCTCATCACGACCGACAAAGAGAGTGCGTTTGGGAATGGCGAGATGGACGCGGGCACTGCGCACCGCATCCAGCGAAATGATGGTACGCGCCAGTTCGCCTTCCAGTGCATGGCGATAGCGGGCACCTTCCATAAACTCACTGGTGCCAAGACCGGTGACATTGTCCAGCCCCTCCAGACCCGCCGGCATGGCCGCTCTCACCCCTCTGGCCGCCAAGGCCATACGAACATGTGCCAGCTGATTCTCCGGCACCAGGATCTGGCCAGAACTCTTCTCAAGCCGGAACGGCACCTGCTCCTTCTCCAGCATCTCCATGATGTTGGCGGTATCGTAGAGCTCCTGCTTGCCGTAGAGGGGGACGTAGTTTTTGCTGGACGTCCACAGAATGACGACGATTGTGCCGGCAACGATGGCAGCCAGCAGAGCAATGGTCAGGATCGATTTATTGTCACGGGAGAGGCTGCGCCAGTTGCGAAGGCCCTCCTGCACGCGTGTTCTGAAGGAATCCGAAGCCCCTTGCGGGGACGTTACCAGTTCAGTCATCACTTACCTCAGAGCGGCATGCGCATAATGTCGTCAAAACCGGTCATCAGCTTGTTGCGCACCTGCATCAGGGCTGAAAAGCTGAGACCCGCTTTCTGACTGGCCACCATGGCCCCGACCAGATCATCGCTCTGGCCGGCATCAACAGCCGTCATCATGGCTGAAGCCATGTTCTGCTGTTCGTTGACTCTGCCGACAACGTCGCGCATGGCGTCGCTGAATGACACATTCGAGAGATCATTGGATTCGATGGAAGGAGCCTGAGTGGCAACTCGTTGCATCTCCTGCATCTGCTGCAGAAGCGTTGCCTGTGATGACATCATTTCAATCTTCACGCCGTTATCCCTTAGTTTTGAAGCTGCTGCTCGATATCAATGCCCTGCTCACGCATCGCCGCCAGCTTGTATCTCAGAGCCCGGGTGGTCATCCCGAGCGCTTCTGCCGTGCGGGTACGATGGCCACGGAAGCGGCGCAAGGTCTCTAGTACAAATTGAAATTCTGCGTGCCGACGTGTCTCGCTCAACCCTTCCGGGGCGGAAAGAACTTCCGCCAATCCTTGTTCGGGTTCCGCGACATAGCTGGGCAGCATCAAATCGACCGCTTGAATATGCAATCCGCGAGCCATGATTAATGAACGTTGAATGACGTTATCGAGCTCCCTGACGTTGCCCGGCCACTGATAAGCCAGCAGTTGCTTGCGGGCACTCTCGCTCAGGCGATACCCCTGCTGGGGCGCATAGCGTTCGATGAAATATTCAGCCAGCGGCAATATGTCGTCGGGACGCTCGCGCAGTGCTGGCCAGTTCATCGGCAGCACATCGAGGCGATAGAAGAGGTCTTCCCTGAACTGGCCGGCAGCCACCAGGGTGCGCAGATCCTTGTTGCTGGCGGCGATGATCCGCACATCCAGCGCGATGGTCTGATGGCTACCGAGGCGCTCCACCTCACGCTCCTGCAAAACCCGCAACAACTTTGCCTGCAGCGACAGGGGCAACTCGGAGATTTCGTCGAGCATCAGGGTTCCGCCCTGCGCCTGCTCGAACTTGCCGGGCTGCGAACCCGTCGCGCCGGTGAAGGCCCCCTTGTTGTGGCCAAACAGAATGGATTCGAGCATGGACTCGGGAATGGCGGCGCAGTTGATGGCGACAAACGGCTTGTGAGCACGGCTGGACATCTCGTGGATATAACGCGCCAGACGCTCCTTGCCCGTTCCCGACTCACCACCGATAAGAATGGTGGCTGCCGTTTTGGCTGCCCGGCGAGCAAGCTGCAACACTTGCAGGCTCATGGTCGAGACGGCGATCAGGTCTGGAATGGCCTGCCGCAGACGCAGTGCCCCCTTCACCACATCCAGCATCTGCTGCCCCCCGAAGGGCTTGATGATGTAGTCAATGGCACCGGCTCGCATCGCTTCTGCCGCAAGATAGGCCTGACGCTCATTAACCAGGATCACGCAATCAATGCCGCTAAAATCATGCACCAATTGAGGACCTACTTCGGTCATGAGATCCATGTCGAGCAGGATTAAATCAACGGAACGACTGCCGAGAATTAATTTCGACTTGCGAATAGAGTCACAGCGGGAAACAGCATATCCCTGTGCTGCCAATATTCCTTCAATATCGTTCCCATCGGCCATAGATGAGCTGATTAACAATAAATGGGGATCTTTCCCAAGACTGGCCGGTCTTGAGCTTTTTTTGATAGATACATCCGAAAGCATATGAACCCGAACCCGTGATTGTGGATAAAACAATCAACAGAACTGAAATGCCGAAATAAAAGACGCAGAGGTACGCTGGCGCTTCTAACGAGCACCTAGATCAAACCAGTGTTATATCAAGGCGGTAACAATGGCCTTGGCAACCCCGCTATCATGAGCATTCCTGCTTTTAGACCGGAGGCTTTGCGTCCTGACTTTTCAGTTCAGTTTGCCTTTTTCATGCGACTGCCCGTATTTGGACAAGACAGCACCAAATTAGTGGTGACTGCTGAGTGACACATGTGAATTGTTATATTTGTTATTTATCTTTGACGACTTACTGCGTCAAAAACAGTCACATCATAACGGCTTACAATTACAATTCAAGTAGATAGGCGGAATATATTCTTCCCATTTGCCTATTAACATGGCAGCCCTGTTTCAGCCTAGCGTGCCAATAACCTCCACTCTCAACTCTTCCGGTATTTCATTATATGAGAGCACTTTGAGACCTTTTGCAAAAGATCGGGCATAACGCGCGATCAAGGGTCTAAGTTGCGGCATCACGACCAGTACCGGGGCATATCCTTGCTGCTGCAGCTGCTCTTTAACCAGCGGCATATTTTGCTGCAACTGTGCCAGCAGTTGCGGATCAACCGGAAAACTGTCCAGCTGGATTTTCCCCTGCTGCTGCGACTGGTTCATGGCCGCCAGCAAGGTCTGCTCAAGGCGGTCATCGAGCGTGAAGGTGGCAAGCACATCACGGCTGCCAATCGCCTGTCTCACAATCTGGCGCTTCAAGGCACAACGAACATCGGAAGCAAGCAGCACGGGATCTTTGGTCAGCTCGCTGGCATCGAGCAGGGTTGTCGCCACCGTGCGTATATCGGTCAGACTGACCTGTTCCTTTAGCAATTGCCGAAAAACTCGCAACTGCTGCATCTGGGTCAGGGCCAGATTGAGCTCCTCCGCCAGACGGGGTGACTGGGCCGCAAGATGTTGCCCCAGCTTGCCCACCTCATCATGACCGAAGAGGGCATCAAGCTGCTCACGCAGCAGCTTGCTGGCGTGGGTCGCGATCACCGTTGCCGAATCCACCACCGAATAGCCAAGATTCAATGCCTTGGCCTTGTTCTCCGGTGAAATCCAGACTGCGCTCATGCCATATGCAGGATCCTGGGTCAGCTCCCCATCCAGCGAGCCATAGGTCTCGCCGCTGCTGATGGCCATCAGACGCTGACAATCGACATTGCCGGACGCCAGTGCCACACCGGAGAGCTTGATTCGGTACTGATCGGGCTGCAGCTGCAAATTGTCGCGAACCCGGATCTCGGGCAGCAGAAAACCGTACTGCTCCGATAGGGTTTTGCGAATACCGCGCACCCGTGCCAGCAGCTCGGCGCCTTTGTCAGCTTCCGCCAGCGGCACCAACCGATAGCCCAGTTCGATAGCAACGGTATCGACCGGCGGCAGATCCTGCCACTCCAGCCCTTGTGGTTCCGGCTGGGCAATCTGGCGAGCCAGCTCCTGCGCGGCATCCAGATCCGGGGTATTGACCGCCCGCTTGCTCACGCTCCAGCCGGTCCAGGCCAGCACGGCGGCAAAGCTGAGGAAGGCCAGCATCGGCATGCCCGGCACCAGCCCCAGTACCAGCATGATGGCAGCGGCAGTGTAGATGACGCGGGGAGACGCCAGGATCTGGTCACCCACCTGATCCGCCATCTCACCTTCATCGCTGACCCGGGTCACAATGATGGCGGCAGCGGTAGACATCAGCAGCGAAGGGATCTGGGCCACCAGACCATCACCGATGGTCAGCAGGGCATAGCGCTGGAAGGCTTCGGCAACCGGCAGGGCATGCTGGAAAATACCGATGGCAAGGCCGCCCACCAAGTTGATGATAAGCACCAGCATGCCGGCAATCGCATCACCGCGCACAAACTTGGAGGCACCATCCATCGCCCCGTAGAAGTCGGCTTCACGAGCAATCTCGTCCCGTCGCGCCCGCGCTTGGTGCTGATCCATGGTGCCGGCATTAAGGTCGGCATCGATGGCCATCTGCTTGCCCGGCATCGCATCTAGGGTAAAGCGGGCAGACACCTCGGAGATCCGCTCCCCACCCTTGGTGATCACCACAAAGTTGATGATCATCAGGATCACGAAGACCACCAGACCCACGACATAGTTGCCGCCGATCACCACCTCGCCAAATGCCTGAATCACCTTGCCCGCCGCTTCATGGCCCTCATGGCCATGCAGCAATACCACGCGGGTCGAGGCCACGTTGAGCGACAGCCGCATCAGGGTTGCCACCAGCAACACCGTGGGGAAGACGGAGAAGTCGAGAGGGCGACGCGCCGATACGGAGACCAGCAGCACCAGTACCGCCAACACAATGTTGAAGGTAAAGAGGGCATCCAGCAGCCAGCCCGGCAGCGGCAATATCATCATGGCCAGAATGGCCAGCAGCATCATCGGGATCGCGGTATAGGATTGGGTCAATACACGCCAGTTCACAACTTACCTCTCAGGTTGACGTAATTCGGGCGGCACATGCAAAGGAGCAAGCGGGTTTGGCTTTCGCCCCTTGCCGGCCTGATACGCCCTCAACTGCAATACATGATTCAAGACATAAGCCACCGCGGTATAGAGACCCGCCGGCACTTCCTGATCTATCCGGGTGGAGTAGTAGATGGCACGAGTCAGCTCCGGCAGACTCATCACCATCTTGTCGTGCTGTTTGGCCACCTGACGGATCCGCTCAGCCATGCCATCCACCCCCTTGGCAATCACGAACGGGGCATTGGCACGCAGGGGATCATATTTGATGGCCACCGCGTAGTGAGTCGGGTTGACGATGATCACATCAGCCTGTGGTACGCGCTGCTCGATACGGGCGCGAGCCAGCATGGCCTGCACCTGACGGATCCGAGCCTTGATTTCCGGGCGACCTTCGCTGTTCTTGTGCTCATCCTTGACCTCCTGCTTGGTCATCCGCAACTGCTTGTTCAGCGACCAGCGCTGATAGGGCACATCCAGCACGGCGATCAGCATCTGCACGCCACCAAGCAAGATGAATGCCTGAGATAGGATCCGCAGCGCCTGCTCCATGGCGGCCTGGGGTGGCATCCGATTCATCATCAGCAACGTGGGCCACTGATGCTGGAGCAGAAGCGCCAGCGTAGAGCCAATCAGCAGAATTTTCAGTACCGACTTCAGCAGCTCCATCAGGCTGTGGCTCGAGAACATCCGCTTGAGCCCCTTGAGTGGGTTCAGCTTCTCGGCACTGGGGAAGATCTTCTTCCAGGTCAGTACCATGCCCCCCGGCAACGAGCTGAGCAGGACCAGCATCAGAGCCAGAAAAGCAAACAGCGGCAGCAGCACCCACAACATGTTGAGCAAGGCTTCCGCCGTCCAGTGCACCATCATTTGCGGATCCCTGGCTCCTTGCCAGTCGAACCGTTGTGGCCGTTTCATCAACTCGGCGAAGAAGCGACCAAAGCTGGGCACCATCCACTGCATGGCAAAGCCGCCGAGCAGCAATAGGCCCGCCGAACTGAGCTCCTTGGAGCGCGCGATCTGACCCTCTTCCCGTGCCTTGCGCAGTTTTTGGGAAGAGGCCTCTTCGGTTTTATCCTGGGCGCTGTTCTGGCTCATGAGGGGGTCAGGGCTCTCAGTTGTTCCAGCACGTGAGTCACCAGCTCAAGGTAACGGGAAGGGACTCCGCTGATTGAGATAGCCATGGTGAGCAGCCCGAGCAGCAGCGTCATGGGGAAACCAAGCGAGAAGATGTTCAGCGAAGGGGCCGTCCGATTCATGACGCCAAAGGTCAGGTTGACCATCAACATGGCAACCACGGCAGGCAGGGTGAGGATCAGTGCCGCGCCGATACACCAGCCGAACAGACCGACCACCCCTTTCATGTCGAGCAGGTCGAGGGAAGAGCCGGGTGGCCAGCTGCGCAGGCTCTGCACCAGCACATCCAGCGTCACCAGATGGCCATTCAGACCAAGAAACAGCAGTGAGCAGAAGACCAGCATCAACTGGCTGACAATGGGCGCGGTGTCACCATTGCTGGGGTCATTCATCACCGCCATCGCCAACCCCATCTGCATGGAGAGGATCTGGCCAGCCATGGTCATGATCATGAACAGCATCTGGACGCAGAGCCCGAACAGCAGCCCGAACAGCAGCTGCTCAACAGCCAATACCAGAGCACCGGTGCTGAAGGGGTCAACGACAGGCATTCCCTTGAGCATGGGGGCAATCAGCAGGCTGACGATCAGCGCCAGCAGCAGACGAACTTGTGGCGGCACCCGACCGTCACCGAATACCGGCATGACCCAGAAGGCGGAACCAATCCGCAGAAATGGCCACCACCACTGCCCCAGCCAGGCCGTCAGATCGGCAGCACTGAGGGACAAGAGGGAGTTCATCCGATGAGTCCGGGTATCTTCAAAAACAAGTCGTGGAACAGGGTTGTGATCTGCGATAGCAGCCAGTTTCCGGTGAAGATGAGTGTCATCAGGGTCACCAGAAAACGGGGTAAAAAGCTGAGGGTCTGCTCCTGGATCTGGGTCGCCGCCTGAAACACACTGACGACCAAACCCACAATCAGCCCCGGCACAATCAGCACGGAGACCATCACCACGACGAGATTGACGGCGCCGCCAACCAGCGCCACGCTCTGCTCCGGCGTCATGTCAGCCTCCTCCACCAAAACTGGCGGCAAGGGTTCCGACCGTCATCGACCAGCCATCGACCAGTACAAAAACCATCAGCTTGAATGGCAAGGAGATGATCAGCGGCGAGAGCATCATCATCCCCATCGCCATCAGCACGCTGGCCACCACCAGATCGATCACCAGAAACGGAATAAACAGCATAAAGCCGATCTGAAATGCGGTATTCAACTCACTCAATACAAACGCAGGCAACAGCACCCCGAAAGGAACATCCTGCTTGGCCACCGTTGTTGGTTCACCGGAGATGCGCAGCATCTGTTCCAGATCCGGCTCGCGGGTCTGCGCCAGCATAAAGGTACGCAGCGGTTTCTCTGCGCGAGCAACCCCTTCCGACAAGGTGATCTCATCCCTGTCAAACGGGACAAAAGCATTCTGGTATATGTCGGTCCAGACCGGACGCATGATAACCAGAGTCAGGATGAGGCTGATCCCGATCAGTACCCGGTTGGGAGGACTCTGCTGCAAACCGAGCGCCTGCCGCAAGATGGCCAGCACTATGATGATCCGGGTAAAACTGGTCATCATCAGCAACAGGGTCGGCAACAACCCCAGCACTGTCATAAAGAAGAGGATCTGCAACTTGATGTTGTAATCCTCGCCACCTGCTGCCCCCGGAGCTACCGAGAACAGGGTCATGTCAGCCCCCCAGCCAGGCAGGGAGAAGAGCAGCAGGGTCAGCAGCAGGTAACGCATCAGTCGTCCATGCCACCCAGCAGTTTGGCATCGATGACGTCAACCAGACGCAAGCCATACTTGCCGTTGACGACGACCACTTCCCCCTTGGCAAGCAGGCGGCCATTGACCCGAACATCCAGCGGCTCGCCCGCCAGTTTGTCCAGCTCAATCACGGCGCCCTCTTCCACCCGCATCAGGTCACCCAGAGGCACTTCGGTACTGGCAACCTCGAGGGTCACCTTGACCGGGATCTGGCGGAAGAAAGAGAGATCCCGCTGCTTGCTGCTACTGGTCGGCGCCATGTAGTCGGCGGCACTGGGCATGCTGATATCGTCACCAAACAGTTGATCCAGTCCATCCAGATCCAGCGGGTCATTCATATTGTGCTCGCTCATGATTCGATTTACTCCTCTACCACAGTCGCAACCTGGTAGACCAGACTGCCTTTATGTTCTGCTATGCGCCCGTTGAAGCAGGGGCGGTTACCAATCAGGGCGGGCACCATCTCCGGCAGATCCAGCGACAGCACATCTCCCACCTTGAGGCACTCCAGATCGGCCAGCGTCATCGACAGCTGCCCCATGACCACCCGCAGCCGGACCGGAACATGGCTCAATACCTGTTCCAGCTCTCCCTCGGGCAAGGCAACCCCTTCCTGAGAGTCGGATTCTTCGGACGGAAGCAACCACATCTGCCACTGGTGGGTACAATTGCCGGCTTGCAGGGTGGCACGGGTAGTCCACAGCTGACGGGTCGGCATGGCATCCTGCGGGATGATATTGATCTGCCACTCAAGATCTCCCAGCCCAAGGCAGGAGCACCAGATATCGACCTGATAGTGACAGAGTCTTTGCAGCAGGCGCTGTTCGGTATCTGTCACCCCTTTACCGGCAGGAAGTGCCTCCTCTTTCTGATGGAGCGTGCCACCAAAAAAGAGGACGGCCAGACGGTAGATCACCAGAGGAGAGATAGAAAAATAGACAGCGCGCTGGGGATCAACCCGGGATGTAGCCTCGACCCAGAGTTGTGGCTCGGCAACATCGGCGA
Organism: Aeromonas sp. SER; assembly: GCF_038739615.1. Taxonomy (NCBI): domain Bacteria; kingdom Pseudomonadati; phylum Pseudomonadota; class Gammaproteobacteria; order Aeromonadales; family Aeromonadaceae; genus Aeromonas; species Aeromonas sp. SER. The sequence continues at coordinate 159,283 of NZ_JBCGFC010000006.1, forward strand.
CACTGGAGGCGGCGAACTCGCCATAGGCCAGCTCACAATCAGCACTGTTGAAAAGTTGGGCCATGCAGCCGGCGACCTGCAGAGAAAAGGTGCTCAACTGGGCGTTAACCTGCTTGAGACGAGTGCGGTTTACCCGATCGATACCCAGCAGATCATAACGAGGAAGGGCTTTGCCTTGCTCGGCTCCGAGCAGGCGGGAAGGTGTGTGCACTGCACCGCTTGATGACATTAAAAATCCACCCTGACCATTTCATCTTCCCTTGCCGTCAGCCCCTTCGGTGGGGGATGCAGCATGATAGATACAACTCATCCAACCGGGTCATAGCGACCAAAAAGAGGCCGAACTTTATTACAAATTCAAAAATGCTGCCACACGCCACATCATGTTGTGAGATGTAAAAAATCCCGGTGCCGCTAAGCACCGGGATTTATCGTGACGGGTCACGCAGAATTGGGTCGGAGTCGGCCTGTAAGCCGGGTTCTGTACCGGGTTGCCCCGGGTAGCAATCATTCCTCTAGGCCAGCAATCGCTCGCTGGCTCAAGCAACCTACCCGCCCCCAACGCGGGCCGCGCCAATAGGGGCCTATTTGGTCTTGCTTCGGGTGGAGTTTACCGTGCCACGAACTGTTGCCAGTCGCGCGGTGCGCTCTTACCGCACCCTTTCACCCTTACCTGATCCCTTGCGGGCCATCGGCGGTCTGCTCTCTGTTGCACTGGTCGTAGGCTCGCGCCCCCCAGGCGTTACCTGGCACCCTGCCCTGTGAAGCCCGGACTTTCCTCCCCTCCGCCCGTCTGTCCCGAGGGACACAACGACGAAGCAGCGATTGCCCAGCCAACTCCGAGGCGCGGATTATAGCCTCGTGATGTGGGCGGGGTAAACCGGCAATTCCCGTTTACGGCAATTAATAGTGCTCGAGACCGTACTTGTAGAGGGCATTCTTCTTCACGCCGTGGATCTCGGCGGTCAGTGCCGCCGCTTTTTTGAGCGGCAGCTCAGCAACCAGCAGACCCAGAGTACGGATCGCCTCGGCCGGCAGCTCCTCTTCCTCTTTACTGGCTCCGGCAACCACCAGCACGATCTCGCCACGGCAGCGGTTTTCATCTTCGCCAAGCCAGGTCAGCATCTCGGAGGCGGGCAAGCCGTGGATGGATTCGAACGTTTTGGTCAGTTCACGGCACACAACCACCTGGCGCTCGCCAAGGATGCGAGCAATCGCTTCCACCGTATCCTGTACCCGGCGCGGAGATTCGTAGAACACCAGCGAACGGGTATCTTCGATAACGGCTTGCAGGCGATCGTCACGCCCTTTGCTCTTGGCCGGCAGGAAACCTTCGAAAGCAAACCGGTCGGTGGGCAGACCAGCAGCGCTGAGCGCCGTGATGGCGGCGCAGGGGCCGGGCAGTGGCACCACCTTGACCCCGGCTTCGCGACAGCGGGTGACCAGATGATAACCGGGGTCGCTGATGAGCGGGGTACCCGCATCGGAGACCAGAGCGACACTCTTGCCCTCTTTGATCCGGCCGATCAGCACATCGGCTTTCTGCTGCTCGTTGTGATCGTGCAGCGCAAAGGTCGGCACCGAGATTTGGTAGTGGCTGAGCAGAATGCCGGTGTGGCGGGTATCTTCGGCAGCGACCAGGTCGACGCTGCGCAGAATATCCAGCGCTCGCTGGGTGATGTCAGCCAGATTGCCGATCGGAGTGGGCACTATATACAGGGTTGGGATGTCACTCATGGGATCTCCGAGTGCCCCGACAATTGTGTCGCCATATTGCCCCGTTTACACTATGGGGAATTTCAACACTGGTCGGGGAATGAACTTGAACCGGGTTACAAAGCAGCTAAGTGTATCACGACTCTTCGGCATCCTACTCGCGGCAATCCTGCTGGCCGCCTGTGCGTCGGAGCCCAATCAACCTTCGGGGCAGTCTGGCATGCCGTCAGCCTTCTCGGATTTGACCAAGAATGCCCAGTGGTATCTGGAGCAGGTCGATCCCGCCAAACCGGCTGAAGCCTTTACCTGGCAGATGCTGGCAGCACGCAGCTATCTGGCGCTAGGTCAGGCCAAACCGGCCTCGGCTCTGTTCCAACAGTTGCAGAAACAGGCCAAAGAGCCAGCCCAGAAGGCGCAGTTGCAGTTGCTGCAAGCCCATCTGCTGCTGGCACAAGGCCATGCCAATCAGGCGCTGATCCTGCTGGAAGGCAAGCCTGAGGTTGCGCTGGATGCCGATACCCAGAAGGATTGGTATCGTCAGCGCGTGGTACTGCAGCTCGACATCAACAACAAGTTTGGTGCCGCCAAGTCCCTGATTGCGCTGGAGCCCTACCTCAACCAGAGCGAGCAGGCCACCAACCATCAGCAGATCTGGTCGCTGCTCAAGAGCATGACCCCTTCCACCCTGCAGGCGCTGGAAGAGGCACCAGCCCCTGACGTAACCACCGGCTGGCTGCGTCTGGCGGCACTGGTCAACGAGTTCGGTGCCCAGCCCAACCTGCTGGCGCGCCAGCTGGCAGGCTGGAAGCGCGACTTCCCCAACCATCCGGCCCAGAAAGACATGCCAGCGGGCCTTGGCGATCTGACTGCCACTGCTGCCAGCACCTCGGTGCAGCAGATTGCGGTGCTGCTCCCCCTCTCCGGTAATCTGGAGCCGCAGGGCGCCGCCATCCGCAACGGTATGCTGATGTCCTACAAGGAGAATCAGGGTCAATTTACCCTGAACTTCTACGACACCCAGAGCAAACCGACCATCGACCTCTACAAGCAGGCGATTCAGGAAGGGGCGGATATGATCATTGGCCCGCTCCTCAAAGATCGGGTCGAGGAGCTGCTTAAGGCCAACCCGACTGTGCCGGTTCTCGCGCTCAACGAGCTGGACAAGCCGATCGTCAACGACAGCACCTACTACTTCTCTCTCTCTGCCGCCGCAGATGCCGCGCAGGCTGCGCAGTACCTCTATACCCAGGGCTATCGCAAGCCACTGCTGATCGCCGCCCAGGGGCGGATCGGCTACAGCAGCATCAAGGCCTTTGAACAGGCCTGGGCAACCGTGAGCCAGGATAAGCCGGTAGTCGCCACCTTTGGCGGCCGCAACGAAGTCCAAGGCATGGTTAAAAACGCCCTGAGCGGCCGCTCTACTGCACGTGCCGGTCAGGTTGTCCAGCTTTCCGACGCCGCACCGCGCAGCATCGATGTGGTCTACATCGTGGCCAACCCGCTGGAAACCCGGATGATCAAGCCCTACGTGGATGTCTCCGTCAATCCGATGGGCAGCCTGCCAATCTTCACCGGCCCGCGCGGCTATGACAGCGCCGCGACCGAAGTGACCTCCGAACTCAACGGCATGCGTATCGCCGATATGCCGCTGCTGCTCGGTGGTTACGAGAAGCAGCGCGAGCAAATTGCCCTGCTCTGGCCGCAGACCCAGGGCGACCTCCTGCGCCTGTTTGCCATGGGCTATGACGCCGTCGCACTGGCGGAAAATCTGCAACAGATGCGCAAGGTGGGTGGCATGCAGCAGTCCGGCATGAGTGGTCAGCTGAGCGTCGATGCCCAGGGCAATATCGTGCGGATGCTGAGCTGGGCCACCTACCAGAACGGCAAGCTGGTCGACGAGAATGCGGTCCAGCAGCTGGAGGAACCAGCCAATGAAGGAGCTGTTAGCACGAATGCGCCAGCAATTGCAGAACCTGTTCCCGCTCCCGTCGAGCAAGGGACAGCACTTTGAGCTAGTGGCTGAACGCTGGCTGCAGGCCCAGGGTCTGCAGCCGGTGACTCGCAACTATCGCTGCCGGGGTGGCGAAATCGATCTCATCATGCACCAGGGCCAGACCCTGGTGTTTGTTGAGGTGAGGTACCGGGCCTCCGCCAGCCATGGTGGAGCAGCCAGTTCGGTCACCCGGGCAAAACAGCGCAAGATCATGCTGGCAGCGCGCCACTATTTGAAGCAACATGCCATCAACGAGGCCAGCAAGGCCTGCCGATTCGATGTGATCGCGTTCGAGGGGGACCAGCCAGACTGGATCCAGAACGCATTTTAAGAGGACCCTATGACAGACCGCATCAAAGAGAACTACACCGAAAGCATCCAGACCAAGATTGCAGCCGCCGAGGCGCTGCCGGATGCCATCCATACTGCAGCCCAGATGATCACCATCTGCCTGCTCAATGGCCACAAGGTGCTGGCATGCGGTAACGGTCCTTCTGCCGCACTGGCGCAACTATTCATCTCCGAGCTGGTCAACTGCTACGAAACCCAGCGCCCCTCCCTGCCCGGCATGGCGCTGACCCCCGACATGGCGACCATCAGCGCCATCGCCACCGATCACGGATTCGAAGAGGTCTATGCCAAGCAGATCCGGGCACTGGGTCAGCCGGGTGACATTCTGGTGGTGATCACTACCTCGGGTCACAGCCGCAGCCTGATCAAGGCGGCGGAAGCTGCGCTCTCCCGCGACATGACCATAGTGGTACTCAGTGGTGGTGACGGTGGCGAGATGGCCGGTCTGCTGGGACCGAACGATGTGGAGATCCGCGTTCCATCCGCCCGTCGGCCTCGCATTCTGGAAGTGAACCTGTTGACCCTGCACTGCCTGTGTGATCTCATCGACCAGACTCTTTTCCCGCAACAGGAAGATTGAAACCATGAACAAGCAGATCCTCATTCTTGGCCTGCTGGCCGGTTCCCTGCTGCTGCAAGGCTGTGCGGCTGTAGTAGTTGGCGGCGCAGCCGGTACTGCCAAGGCCTCAGGCGATCGCCGCACCCTGGGCGCCCAGTGGGACGATCAGGCCATCGAGCTCAAAGCAGCCAACCTGCTGGCTGACAACAAACCACTCAGCGCAGCCAGCAAAATCAGCGTCTACAGCAACAATGGCCGCGTCCTGCTGGTCGGCCAGACACCTTCTGACGTGTACAAACTGGAGGCAGGCAAAATCGTCGGCCGCATCGAAGGGGTTCGCCACGTCTATAACGAGTTGCGCCTTGGTCAACCAGCCAGCTTCACCACCCGCAGCAATGACTCCTGGATCACCTCCAAGGTGAAAGCCGATATGTTCGGCACCAAGAACTTTGACAGCACCAAGGTGAAGGTAGTGACCGAAGATAGCGAGGTATTCCTGATCGGTCTGGTTACGCGCCAGGAGGGGGAACAAGCCGTCGAGATCGCTCGCCACGTCAACGGCGTGAAGCGCGTAATCAAAGCCTTCGAGTACGCTCAGAACTGATGATCCGAAACGGATATAAAAAAACGCAGCCAACTGGCTGCGTTTTTTTATTTGATCACTTTCAAGGTCGGACGACCGCTTGGACGCGGCGGTTCCGGCTCTGGCTCCACCGGCGCCTCGGCCTGCTCCAGCCAGATGTCATAGCCAGGTTCGGGCGGGAACATGGTGCCCACGCCGTTCTCCCGGGCATGAATGGCCAGCACGGCCGCCATCGGGATGTAAACCTGCTGGGAGACACCGCCAAAGCGGGCACTGAAGCTGATCGCTTCGTTATCCATGTGATACTGCACCACGGCACGTGGCGCTATGTTCAGCACAATCTGCCCATCCTGAGCGAACTGCATCGGCACCATCACATGGGGGATATTGACGTTGACCACCAGATGGGGGGTCAGGTCATTGTCCAGCAACCAGTCATAAAACGCCCGTAACAAGTACGGGCGGCTCGGGGTCATTGTCGGTTCCATGCTCATACGCCGGCACGGATCTCGCGCTCGGCCTCGGTCAGGGAAGCCTGGAAGGACTCACGCTCGAACAGACGAACCATGTAGGCCTTCAGCTCTTTGGCACCGCGACCGGTCAGGTCGATGCCAAGGCTCGGCAGACGCCACAACAGCGGAGCCATGTAGCAATCCACCAGACCAAACTCTTCGCTCATGAAGTAGGGCATCTCACCGAAGATCGGGGCGATGGCCAGCAGGTTGTCCCGGAGCTCGTTGCGCGCAGCATCGGCATCGGTGCCAGCCATGATCTTGTCGGCCAGCGAATACCAGTCCAGCTCGATGCGGTGCATCATCAGACGGCTGTTACCACGGGCTACCGGGTAGACAGGCATCAGGGGCGGATGCGGGAAACGCTCGTCCAGATACTCCATGATGATGCGCGAGGTGTAGAGTGCCAGCTCACGATCAACCAGGGTCGGTACAGAGTTGTAGGGGTTCAGCTCAGCCAGTTCATCCGGCAAGTTGGCAGGGTCAACCTGGCAAATATCCACGCTAACACCCTTCTCCGCCAGGACAATACGCACCTGATGGCTGAACATATCGTTGGCACCGGAAAACAGCGTCATTACCGAACGCTTATTGGCAGCTACAGCCATTGAACCCTCCCGTCATTTAAAAGCAGAAACGGCAATGAAGCCTCTATGGTCTTCATTGCCGTGCATTATATTACCCGGATCCGGTCGCTTAGTGAACGTCGCGCCAGAATTCCTTCTTCAACAGCACAGTGAAGATGAAGAAGATCACGATGAAACCAAGTACCCAGAAGCCCATGCGTTCGCGCTCCTGTTTGACCGGTTCAGCCGAGTAGACCAAGAAGTTTACCAGATCCAGCACCGTCTGATCATACTCTTCGTTATTCATTTCACCATTGCCGTCAGATTTGATGCTGACAACCTGCTGGGTCTCGACTCCATCGACCGTATGGGTGGCAAACTCGGCGCGCGGAGTGCCCTGCAGCGGCTCCAGCACGTGCGGCATGCCCACGGACGGGAACACCACGTTGTTCACGCCAAACGGACGGGTCGGATCCACGTAGAACGAGCGCAGATAGGTGTAGATCCAGTCCGCACCACGCACACGAGCAACCAGCGTCAGATCGGGAGGCGCCGCACCAAACCACTTGGCTGCATCCTTGTCATGCACCGAGTTTTCCATCAGGTCACCAATCTTGGCACCGTTGACGATGAGATTGGACGCCATCAGATCAGCCGGGATCCCCAGATCCTCGGCCACCCGGTTGTAACGCTGATACTGGGTGCTGTGGCACCCGAAGCAGTAGTTCATGAACGTGGCCGCACCACGCTGCAGCGACGCCTTGTCACTCAGGTCATAGTTGGCCTTGTCCAGATGCACGGCTCCGGTATTGGCAAACACCAGAGATGGCAGCAGGGTCAGCACTGCAAATATTATTTTTTTCATTTAAATGTCACCCTTTCTGGCAGCGGCTTGGTGCTTTCGTTCTTGCTATAGAAGAACAGCAGGACAAAGAAACCGAAGTAACCCAAGGTACACACCTGAGCGATCAGGGTCAGGGTCGGGGTCGACGGCAGCACCCCCAGAACACCCAGGATGATGAAGCAGACCACAAACTGGGCGATGTTCAGCTTGTGCAGCTTGCTGCGATAGCGCACCGAACGCACCTTGCAGCGATCCAGCCAGGGCAGCAGGAACAACACCACGATGGAGAGACCCATCATGATAACGCCCAGCAGCTTGTCGGGTACGGCACGCAAAATCGCATAGAAGGGGGTGAAGTACCACACAGGCGCAATGTGGGCCGGGGTCTTCAGGCCGTTGGCCACTTCAAAGTTCGGCTTCTCGAGGAAGTAACCCCACATGTCCGGTTTGAAGAAGATGATGGCGCAGAAGATGAACAGGAAGCCGGCGACACCGATCATGTCCTTGACGGTGAAGTAAGGGTGGAATGCCACAGCATCCAGCGGCCAGCCGTTCTCGTCCTTGTGCTTCTTGATGTCGATGCCGTCCGGGTTGTTGGAGCCTACTTCATGCAGCGCCAGGATGTGCATCGCAACCAGCATCACCAGCACCAGCGGCAACGCAATGACGTGCAGCGCAAAGAAGCGGTTCAGGGTGGCGCCGGAGATGACGTAGTCACCGCGGATCCACAGGGTCAGATCGTCGCCGATGACCGGAATGGCACCGAACAGCGAGATGATGACCTGAGCCCCCCAGAAGGACATCTGACCCCACGGCAGTAGATAGCCCATGAAGGCTTCCGCCATCAGGCAGAGGAAAATCAACATGCCGAAGATCCACAGCAGCTCGCGCGGCTTCTGATAGGAGCCGTAGATCATGCCGCGGAACATATGCAGATAGACCACGATGAAGAACGCGGATGCGCCGGTTGAGTGCATGTAGCGCAGCAGCCAGCCGTAATCCACATCCCGCATGATGTACTCGACGGAGGCAAAGGCGCCTTCCGCAGAGGGGTTGTAGTTCATGGTCAGCCAGATACCGGTGATGATCTGGTTGACCAGCACCAGCATGGCGAGGGAGCCGAAAAAGTACCAGAAGTTCAGGTTTTTCGGTGCCGGATACTTGGCCATGTGGTCGTTGTACATGGCAGTGAGCGGGAACCGGTAGTCGATCCAGCCCATCAGTTTGCTCAACATGATCAGGCCTCCTTGCCGTCGGCACCGACCAGGATGGTGGTGTCGTTGATGAATTTGTATGGCGGAATGACCAGATTCAGTGGTGCAGGCACCCCCTGGAATACCCGGCCAGCCATATCGAACTTGGAGCCATGGCACGGGCAGAAGAAGCCGGATGTGACCCCTTGCACCTGTTCGCCAAAGCTGTCCGGCAAATAGGAGGGCGAACACCCGAGGTGGGTGCAAATGCCTACCGCCACGAAGATTTCCGGCTTGATGGATCTATACCCGTTGTGGGCATAGTCAGGCTGTTGCGGCTCTTCGGATGAGGGATCCCGCAGCTTGTCGTCATGCGCAGAGAGCGCATCCAGCGTCTGCTTGGTGCGGTTCACCACCCAGACCGGCTTGCCTCGCCACTCGACACGGATGAGCTGACCCGGTTCCAACTTGCTGATGTCGACTTCAACCGGGGCGCCAGCGGCTTTGGCCTTGGCACTCGGGTTCCATGATTTTATAAACGGCACTGCGGTAAACGCAGCTCCTACCCCGCCAACGGCAACCGTTGACCAGGTAAGAAATCTGCGGCGACCGGTATCAACTGGCGCATTGCTCATCCAAAAACTCTCCCATGTGGACTCCGCACATTCTTATTGTGTCCCTGTTCCCCTTTTCCCGTGACAACAGCGGCGGAAGCTGGAGTTACAATTGCCACAGAAAAACCGAGGAAATTTTAAAGAAAAGATAACAACTTGACAAGAAAGAGAGGTAGTCCCAGAAAACAATAAATATACAATTTTTTGTCTTTTGTGACGTATGGTTAGCATTGCGGCAGGAAAGATCACCAATAAAAAAAGCCTGGCAGTTGCCAGGCTTTTTTGACACTCGAAAGAGTGAGTACCAGAAGCGAATTAACGCTTGGAGTACTGCGGACGCTTACGAGCTTTGTGCAGACCGACTTTCTTACGCTCAACCTTACGGGCATCACGAGTAACAAAGCCAGCTTTACGCAGTTCGGAACGCAGGGTTTCGTCGTACTGCATCAGAGCACGAGTGATACCGTGGCGGATCGCACCAGCTTGACCGGAGATGCCACCACCGTTAACGGTGATGTACAGATCCAGTTTCTCGGTCATCTCAACCAGTTCCAGCGGCTGACGAACTACCATGCGGGCAGTCGGACGGCCGAAGTACTGCTCCAGGGAGCGCTGGTTGATTACGATCTTACCGCTACCCGCTTTGATAAATACGCGAGCAGTGGAGCTTTTGCGACGGCCGGTACCGTAGTATTGATTTTCTGCCATGTTGCCAGTTCCCGATTAGATATCCAGTACTTGAGGTTGCTGAGCAGCGTGAGCGTGCTCGGCGCCTGCGTAAACTTTCAGTTTACGGAACATGGCACGGCCCAGAGGACCTTTCGGCAGCATGCCTTTAACAGCAGCTTCGATTACCATTTCCGGTTTACGCTGAATCAGCTTGTCGAAGCTGATGGACTTGATACCACCCGGGAAACCGGAGTGAGCGTGGTACATTTTGTCGGTAGTTTTCTTACCGGTAACACGTACCTTCTCAGCGTTTACAACGATGATGTAATCACCGGTGTCAACGTGCGGAGTGTATTCAGCTTTGTGCTTACCACGCAGACGAGCAGCGATCTCGGTTGCGATACGACCCAGAGTTTTACCTTCTGCGTCCACAATGTACCAGTCACGTTTTACGGTTTCTGGCTTGGCAACGAAAGTTTTCATTAAGTTAAACCCAATTACCTGTTACAGACCCAATTGTTTATGGGGGCTCTCCCACAAACAACAAACGATGGCCTACCTGTACCCCTTCGAATACAAGTAAAGCTTAAAGTGTTGCTGTCTTATCGACAGCTGTAACGTGGGCCGGGCGATTATAAGTGAAGTTGCCTTAAATATCACCTGCTAATTTCACTGCCATGAAGCTAGCAAATGTCGCCCGGCCCTACCTGCCGCAGATGCCCATCCGACTGGCAGGCGCGGTATTGTGACTAAGGAAGGTGCACTCTGGCAAGGTATTCGTGCGATTGCATTTCCTGAAGCCGTGAAAGACAGCGCTGGAATTCGAAATTCAGCAGCCCTTCACCATAGAGTTCCGTCATGGGCACGGCGGCCGACATGATGAGTTTGACATGCCGTTCATAGAACTCGTCGACCATGGCGATGAAGCGGCGGGCCGCGTCATCCGTGCCTCTGCCCATTGGTTGAACATTGGCCAGCAGCACGGTGTGGAACAGCCGGGCCAACTCGATATAGTCGTTTTGGGAGCGGGGAGTACAGCAAAGTTGCTCGAAATCCATATAGAGCACCCCTTCTCCCATCCCCAGCGACGTCAGCTGACGATGATTGACCTCAAAACGCCCCCCGGAGGCCTCGTGCCCCCCGGTTAATTGCTGAAAATAGCGATCGAGATTCGTTTTTGCCTGCAGATCCAGCGGACAATGATAAATCTCGGCCTGCTCCAGTGTACGCAGGCGATAGTCGATGCCACCGTCCACGTTAAGTATTTCGCAATGGCGCTCGATAAGCTCGATGGCTGGCAGAAAACGGGCTCGCTGCAAGCCGTTGCGGTAAAGATCCTTTGGCGGAATGTTTGAGGTTGCCACCAGCACGACGCCGTGACCGAACAACTCCTGAAACAGCGTGCCCAACAACATGGCATCTGTAATGTCCGAGACGAAAAATTCGTCGAAACAGATGATGTCCGTCTCGCCGGCCAGCTTGGCAGCTACCAGCTTGAGCGGGTCAGCCTGGCCGCTCAACGCCTTGAGTTCATCGTGGATCCGTTGCATGAAGCGATGGAAGTGGCAGCGCATTTTCCGCGTCCCTGGCAGGCTGTCGAAAAAAGTATCCATCAGCCAGGTCTTGCCTCTGCCCACTCCACCCCACATATAGATCCCCAGGATGGGCTCCTGCGCCCTGGGCTTTTGCAACCAGCCAAACAGCCCACGGGATCTGGTCGGAGTCGGGCGATGCAGCAAATCCTGATAGAGTCGCTCCAGCCTGCTGATGGCCATCCCCTGAGCGGGGTCGGCATGCACGCCGGGTCGTAGCAGATCCTGCTGGTATTTTTGCTGCGGTGTCATCCTTGAGCGCCTCTCCGACTCCCTGAATAGAGGACAAAATGGTATCACGGCCTCAGGACGCACGGTATAGTGCCATCAAGGCATGGCGGCTCATCCGGCCGCATGAACACACACTGTTTTAGCTGTAACAAGGAGCATCTATGAGTCTGTCAATTGGGATCCTGCTGGCTGTCGCAGCCTTGATCGTCGGTATCATCATCGGCCGTTTTTCGGTTCGCAGCCGTGACGCCGGTCGTCTGGAACAGGAGCTGAAAAAGGCCCATAAAGAGCTCGAAAACTATCAGGGCCAGATCAATACCCACTTTGCCGACAGTGCAGCACTGATGGAGCAGCTGGCCGAGCAGTATCAAACCCTCTATCGCCACATGGCAGAGCAGAGCAAGTTCCTGGCCAAGGCTCAGGAGCCGCTGTTCCGCGAAGTCCTGGCGGAAGAAGAAGAGACCAAGACCGAAGCCGAGCCGGGCGTACCGCCCCGCGACTATGCCGGCGCCTCTTCCGGTCTGCTCAAGTAAGCGGGTCAGTCCCTTGCGGAACTAATCGGGAACGTCTGTGGTCTGACCTTGACGATTGCAATGCAACTTTTTCTGGGAGCTGTTTTTCATATGCGTAAACCTCTTTCCATGCTCAGTGTGCTAGCCCTCAGTGTCGGTATCGCCATGTCTGCGGCCCCTGCTCAGGCTGCACTGCCTTCCCTGTTAGGCTCCAACCAGGAGATGCCGAGTCTGGCTCCTGTTCTGGAGCAGGTCACTCCGGCCGTGGTCAACATTTCTGTCTCTGGCAAAAAAGTGACTCGCCAGCGCCTGCCCGAGCAGTTCCGCTTCTTCTTTGGCCCCAACATGCCTGACGAACAGGTGAGCGAGCAGCCCTTCCAGGCGCTCGGCTCCGGCGTCATCATCGATGCCAAGAAGGGCTACGTGATCACCAACGCCCACGTGGTTCACGAGGCGGACGAGATCAAGGTCAACCTGAAAGATGGTCGCGAGTATGCGGCCAAGAAGATCGGTGAGGACAAACAGTCCGACATCGCTCTGCTGCAAATCAAGGCGGAAGATCTGGTGCAGATCAAGTTCGCCGACTCCGACGAGCTGCGGGTCGGTGACTATGCGCTGGCCATCGGCAACCCCTTTGGGCTGGGGCAGACCGTCACCTCCGGTATTGTCAGTGCGCTGGGCCGTAGCGGCCTCAACATCGAAAATCTGGAGAACTTCATCCAGACCGATGCGGCCATCAACTCCGGTAACTCCGGCGGCGCCCTGCTCAACCTGCGTGGCGAGCTGATCGGTATCAACACCGCCATTCTGGGCCCCAACGGTGGCAACATCGGCATCGGCTTCGCCATCCCCTCCAACATGGTGCGGGATCTGGCCGACCAGATCGTCAAGTACGGTGAAGTACGTCGTGGCCAGCTGGGTATTACCGGCACCGAGCTCACCTCCGACATCGCCAAGACCTTCGGTTACAACAAGAAGGATGGCGCCTTCGTCAACCAGGTGATGCCGGACTCTGCGGCCGACAAGGCGGGCATCAAGGCGGGCGATATCATCGTCAGCATCGATGGCAAGCCGGTTCGCTCTTTCGGCGAGCTGCGCGCCAAGATCGCCACCATGGGCGCCGGCAAGCAGGTCGAGCTGGGGCTGATCCGTGATGGCAAGGCCCAGAGCGCCAAGGTCACCCTGAAGCAGGCCGATGACAGCGAAGTGCGCGCCAGCGCCTTGCACCCGGCACTGGAAGGGGCCAAGCTGAGCACCACTACCGACCCGGTCTCCGGCGTCGCGGTGGCCGATATTGACCCCCGCTCTGCGGCAGCCGCTTCCGGCCTGCAGAAGGGCGATATCATCATCGGGGTCAACCGGGTGCGCATCAACACCTTGGGTGAACTGACCAAAGCGCTCAAGAGCAAGCCGGAGGTACTGGCTCTCAACATCCAGCGCGGCGACTCTTCCCTCTATCTGGTAATCCGTTAATCCCCATCACCCGCGGCACTCGCCGCGGGTGATTTTTATCCATTGATAGTGTTATTCTCTGCCCGCAGCCAGCACGGATGAGAATGACATGAAAATCCCCTCTTTAGTCAGTTACTTGGGCAAGTCTATCGGCTTCGGTTTGACCGTCGCCGCACTGCTGTTGCTGCTGTTTCCCAATTTCCGTGGCGGGGCTCAACTGCCCGGCCTGATCACCAATGCCCGCGAACTGAGCTTCTCTTACGCCGCCCACCGCGCCGGCCCGGCAGTCGTCAACATTTATACCCGCAGCTTTGCCTCCAATCAGGGCAATCGCGGACAGCTGCAGCCACAGGGGCTGGGCTCCGGCGTCATCATGAACCAGCGCGGCTATGTGCTGACCAACTACCACGTCATCGCCGATGCCGATCAGATCATCGTCGCCCTGCAGGATGGCCGCGTCTTCAGCGCCGAGCTGGTCGGCACCGATCAGCTCACCGATCTGGCAGTGCTCTACATCGAATCGGACAACCTGCCGGTGATCCCGCAGGATCAGAACAACCAGCCCGAGGTGGGCGATGTGGTGCTTGCCATCGGCAACCCCTACAACGTCGGCCAGACCATCACCCAGGGGATCATCAGTGCGACCGGTCGCACCGGTCTCTCCAGCATGGGGCCGGACAGCAATGGCCGGCAGGATCTGCTGCAAACCGACGCCGCCATCAATGCCGGCAACTCGGGCGGCGCTCTGGTCAACGGCCGGGGCGATCTGGTGGGCATCAACACCGCCACTTATCACCTCAACGGCAATCAGGAGAGCTACGGCATCAGCTTCGCCATCCCCTACCGGCTGGCCAAGCGGATCATGGACGAGCTGATCGCCAACGGCCGTGTCATTCGCGGCTATCTCGGCATCTCCAGCGTCGAAATCAACCCCATCGTCGCCCGCATGATGAACCTGGGCGAACTGCGCGGCCTCATCGTCGAGAGTCTGGATCCGGTCGGTCCGGCGGCCAAAGGCGGCCTGCAACGAGGTGACGTGCTGCTCAAGATCAACGGTGAAGCGATCACCGGGGTACGTGCAGCCATGGACAAGATCGTCGAGAGTCGCCCCGGCACCAAGCTCTCCATCTCGGTCTTCCGCGATGGCAAGCCGCTCGAGGTGGTAGTGACCATCGAAGAGGATCTGCGCTACCAGAACCGGGCTGCCGCCAGCGCGGCAGGCGCCAGCTAACCTCGACCTCATCTCATCGTTCAGGGGCGGGCAACCGCCCTTTTTCTTGCCCGCTGTGTCATGAATACGCCCCGCCTGCGTGAGGCGATTCACACTTTTCGCCAAAGCTCAGCTGCCAGCTGAAAACGGAAAAGTGCGCCGCTGCTCACACTAATCCAGCCTCGTTCAGACCTTTTCCACTCTCTTTTGCCACCAAAGAGCCCTCTTTGACCCCGAATGACGGGAATTTCCGCTTTGAATCGGAAAAAAGCTGCCTCCTCTCTCCATCCATGCCGGCTTAGGGTAGAGCTATCCCTTCTGCCAGCCTTGGAGAGCAGACATTGCAAACAGAGACTCATGACCAGACCCTGACCCTGACCCCGGACAGCCCGGCGCTGCTGCGCCAGACCGACCAGATCCTGGCACGCATCCATATTCTGCTGGGCGATCAGGGTATCCGCCCCAACGAAGTGCAGCAGCAGATGCTGGCCTCCCACGTCAAAGCCATGGTGTGGCGCTCCCACAGCGGTGAACCGCTGCCGGAAGTTGACCTCAGCCTGTTTGAGGAGATCTCTCCCCTCTCCCTGCGTCTCGCCGAGCAGGTTGTCAGCTGGCTGGAGCGACTCGCCTACGAAGAGGCACACCTCTTGTCCGTCCATTTTGAAGTAGCCAAAGAAAACGAACTCAGCTCAGTAACAGGAGATAACTAAATGACTGCCATCAAACTCGTGATTGGAGATCGTCTCGGCAAGGGTCAGAAAGTGGGGGCAGGCGCGGAAGCAGCCGGTGCCAGCGTGACCATCATCCCCGGCATGGCCGCCGACATGAAGCTCGGCGACGTGATGAACAAGGAGCAGGCTGATCTGGGGATCTCCTTCTGCGGCAGCGGCGGCGCCGGTGCCATCACCGCCCAGACCAAGTACGGCTACAAGTGCCGTTACGGCATGCGCTCCATCGAAGAGGGCGTCACCGCCATCAACGAAGGCTGCGTCGTGCTGGGCTTTGGCTTCATGGACAAAGAAGAGCTGGGCCAGAAACTGGTCGAAGCCTTTGCCAAGAAACACGGACACGCCTGATGAAAGAGAACTTCACCACCAAGGTCACCGTCAGCGGCAAGGGAACCACCCGTCAGCAGGCGTTTGCCTCCGCCCTCAGCCAGGTGCAACCCACACTGCTCAAGGACAACCAGCAGGTACTGCTGCGCATTGAGCCGGTCGATGTACAGGTGCTCAAAGCCGAGGAGTCGGTCCGGGTGGAGAAGTTCCTGTTCTTCTTCCTGCCGCGCCAGCGCCGCGAATACCGCGTCCAGCTGGAGATCACGGTTCAGGTCACCAGTCTCGACGTCGCCAGGGTGACGTTCACCCAGGTGTGATCTCCTGACCGGCACCACCCCACAAGAAGGATACGTTGGATGTTTCTAATCATATTTATCAAGTCTCTCATCATTGGCGGCCTGGTTGGCGTCGGGGTGGGGGCCGGCGCGGCGCGGATGTTCCACGCCCCGACCGTACAGGGCATGGGTGCCTTCCGCACCCTGGGCGAACTCAACTCCTGTGAAGGGGATCCCGCTTCCCACTTCTCGTTTGGTCTGGGCTTCTTCTTCAACGCCTGGGCCTCCACCGTGGCGGCAGGCGCCTTCACCCAGGATGTGGATCACCGCATCATTCCACACTGGGCCACGGCGGCACTGCTGTTCAAGAACCGGGATCTTGCTACCACCCTGCACGACCCGAAAAAGATGGCCATCGCCGGCGGCATCATAGGCGCCATCGTGGTCGCCTTCCTCAACAGCACGGCCGCCGCCGTACCGGCCGCCCTGCAGGTCACTGCGGTCAAGGTGCTGGTACCGGCCGCCAACCTGCTGGTCAATACCGTCATGCCGGTGATCTTCTGGCTGGCAGCCATTGAGGCGGGCAAGAAGTCCGGTTTCTGGGCCACCATCTTCGGCGGTCTGGCACAGCTCATCATGGGCAACGCGGTACCGGGTCTGGTGCTCGGCATCCTGATCGGCAAGGGCGTGGAAGAGAGTGGCTGGAACCACGTCACCAAGGTGATGATGGCGGCCATCGTCCTGCTGTTCGTGCTGAGCGGCTTCTTCCGCGGCTTCGACATGAAACTGATTGAATCCTTCCATATGGGTGTCCCCCTGTGGCTGGAGAACGTCCATAACCTGCTGAGCGGCAAATAAGGGGTCACACCATGGATGAGAAACTGAAAAACAACTTCTGGTATGCCGACTGGTCATTCCCCATCTTCGTCGGCCTGCTCTCGGCCGGGGTCTTTGCCGGTACCCACATGTTCTATCTGTACGGGGTTGGAGCCTTCAACGAGGTAGCCTTCGTCGCCATGCTGAAAGCGGGAATGGACACGGGCGCCTACGGCGCGGTAGCCGCGTTCGGAGCCAGCTTCCTGTTCGCCCGCATTATCGAGGGATCCCTAGTGGGGATCCTGGATATCGGCGGTGCCATCCAGACCGGGGTCGGCCTCGGAGTGCCAGCCCTGCTGCTGGGGGCCGGCATCGTCTATCCGGTGGAAAACTTCGGTGCCTCCCTGGCGACCGGCATGGGGATTGGTCTGGCTATCGGCTACGTCATCATTCTGGCGCGCAAGTTCACCATCAACCAGAGCAACTCCACTTATGGCGCTGACGTGATGATGGGAGCTGGCAACAGTTCTGGCCGCTTCCTCGGCCCCCTCATCATCCTCTCCGCCATGGGTGCCTCGATCCCCATCGGTATCGGTTCCCTGCTGGGTGCCCTGCTGTTCTACGTGTGGGGCAAGCCCATCACCGGCGGTGCCATCCTGGGAGCCATGCTGCTCGGCACCTTCTTCCCTGTTGCGCTTGCATAACCACCAGCCGCCCTGCGGGGCGGCTCGCCAGAGGCCATCAGCATGTACGACATCATCATCAAAGCGGGGCGGATGGGAGATGACCAGCTCGTCGATATCGCCATCAGAGAGGGCAAAATCGCCGCCATCGGCTCCCTGCCGGGGACGGCAACGGCGCGGCAGACACTGGATCTCGCCGGCCGGGTGCATGTGAGCGCCGGCTGGATCGACGGCCACACCCACTGCTACCCAGCCTCCCCCATCTATCATGATGAGCCGGATAAGGTGGGCGTAGAATCCGGCGTCACCACCGTCATCGACGCCGGCAGCACCGGGGCCGACGACGTGGATGAATTCCAGTGTCTCGCTGCCAGCAGCAAGACCCGGGTGCATGCCCTGCTCAACATCTCCCGCATCGGCCTGCTGCGCCAGAACGAGCTGGCCGACAGCCGGGACCTCGATATGGATCTCGCCTCGGCGGCCATTCGTCGCCACCCCGATTTTATTGTCGGCATCAAGGCGCGGATGAGCGGCAGCGTGGTCGGTGAAAACGGCCTGCAACCGCTGCGCATGGCCAAAGTGCTGCAACAGGCCCACGACCAGCTACCGCTGATGGTGCACGTGGGCAACACGCCGCCGGATCTGGACGAGATAGTTGCCTTGCTGGGGGATGGCGATCTGCTGACCCACTGCTTCAACGGCAAGCCCAACCGCATCCTGACCCCGGCTGGCGAGCTGCGTCAGGCGGTGCGCGAAGCAATGCAGCGGGGCCTCTTGCTCGACATTGGCCACGGCGGCGCCAGCTTCAGCTTCGAGGTGGCGGAGCTGGCTATCCGGCAGGGGATCCTGCCCCGCACCATCAGCTCAGACATCTACTGCAAGAACCGCATCAAGGGGCCGGTCTACAGTCTGGCCCACGTGATGTCGAAGTTTCTCGCCATCGGTATGACGCTGGAGCAAGTGCTCGCCTGCGTCACCCATCAGGCCGCCGATGCCCTGCGCCTTTCCGGCAAGGGTCGGCTTGAGGTGGGCGCCGATGCCGATCTGACCCTGTTCGAGGTCGCCAGCGGCCCGACCCTGTTTATGGATACCGAAGCCCAGTCTCGCAGCGGTAACCAACAACTGCAGCCTCTCGCCGTCCTGGTCGGTGGCGAACTGGTTCTGACTCACTATGGGAAATCACACCATGCCTTCTGTTTATGAGAAATATCAGCTCAAACCGGTGATCAACGCCTCCGGGCGCATGACCATTCTCGGCGTCTCCACCCCCGAGCAGGAGGTGGTCGATGCGGTCAACTTCGGCCTCGGCCACTACTTCGAGGTCAAGGATCTGGTCAACAAGACCGGCGCCTACCTGGCTGACCTGCTGGGAGTGGAAGATGCAGTGGTCATTTCGTGTGCCAGCGCCGGCATCGCCCAGTCAGTGGCCGCCGTGATAGTGCGCGGCGACCCCTACCGCCTTGAGCACCTGCATGCCCACCCCCATGACGTGCCAAGCGAAATCGTGCTGCCCAAGGGGCATAACGTCAACTTCGGCGCCCCGGTCGGTACCATGGTCAATCTGGGTGGCGGCAAAGTAGTGGAAGCCGGTTACGCCAACGAGTGCTCCCCTTCCCAGCTGGCCGCTGCCATCAATGCCAACACAGCAGCCATCCTCTACATCAAATCCCACCACTGCGTGCAGAAAAGCATTCTGTCGGTGGCCGAAGCCGCAGAGGTCGCCAGGGCCCACGGACTCCCGCTTATCGTTGATGCGGCCGCCGAGGAGGATCTGCGCCTCTACTACAGCCAGGGAGCGGATCTGGTCATCTACAGCGGCGCCAAGGCCATTGAAGGGCCGACCAGCGGGCTGGTAGTTGGCAAGCGTCAGTACGTGGAGTGGGTCAAGCAGCAAGCCAACGGCATCGGCCGCGCCATGAAGGTGGGCAAGGAGGGGATCCTCGGCCTGACCCACGCCATCGAACGCTATCTGGCCAAAGAGAAAGAGAGTGGCGCCGCCATGGTCGCCAAGATGACCCCCTTCATCGAGCGCCTCAACCAGTTGCCCGGCGTCAGCGCCAAGGTGGTGTGGGACAGCGCTGGGCGCGACATCGCCCGCACCGACATCGCCTTCGACCACCAGCAGATCGGCATGACCACAGTGCAGGTCGTCACCCGTCTGCAGCAGGGCACGCCGGCCATCTACTGTCGTGGCTACAAGGCCAACGAGGGGCACATCGAGATCGATGTGCGCAGCGTCACCGTGCCCCAGCTCGACCAAATCCACTCCGCCATTGCCAACCTCGTTCAGGAGAATCGCTGATGTCCCTTACCCCCAACTACTACCGAGATCGGGTCTGTCTCAACGTGCTGGCAGGTTCCAAGGAGAATGCCGTCGAGGTATACGACGCAGCCGAAGGCCACGTGCTGGTCGGTGTGCTCTCCAAAAACTACCCGGATATCCCCTCCGCGGTAGCCGACATGCGGGCTTACGCCAAGCTCATCGATAACGCCCTCTCCATCGGACTGGGGGCCGGTGATCCGCGCCAGTCCGCCATGGTGGCCGAGCTGGCCTGCCAGCTGCAGCCGCAGCACGTCAACCAAGTGTTCACTGGCGTTGGCGCCAGCCGGGCGCTGCTCGGCCAGTCGGAAACGCTGGTCAACGGCCTGATCTCCCCCACCGGCACGCCGGGGATGGTGAAGATCTCCACCGGCCCACTGAGTAGCCAGCAGCCCGACGGCATCGTCCCCATCGACACCGCCATCGCCCTGCTCAAGGATATGGGCGGCAGCTCGGTCAAGTTCTTCCCCATGGGCGGGCTGGCCTGCCGCGACGAGTATCAGGCGGTGGCCGAGGCCTGTGCCCGCCACGGCTTCTGGCTGGAGCCCACCGGCGGCATCGATCTGGACAACTTTGAAGAGATTGTGCGAATCGCGCTGGATGCCGGGGTCGAGAAGGTGATCCCCCACGTCTACAGTTCCATCATCGACAGCGCGAGCGGTCAGACCCGTCCTGATGATGTACGGACTCTGCTGGCCACGGTGAAACGACTGTTGGCGTGATGGCAGTCACGGGCACCGGTTTAATCGCTGACCGGTGCCTGGCCTGCTGGTGACATGCTTGTTAACATCAGTCCTTTTATCGTGCAACAGGAGACGCTCATCCCCACATGATCAAGCTGCCCCACCCGAGACTGCACCAGCTGCTGACCCAACTTCATGCCGAACCCCTGCCGCAGGAAGAGCTGGCACGCCGCCTCAATGTCTCCACCCGCACCGTACGCACCGATGTGGCGACCCTCAACGAACTGATTGCCACTCACGGTGCCCACCTGATCCACCAGCGTGGCAGCGGCTACCAGCTGAAGATCTACAATCAGACGCTGTTTGAGGCATTGCTGGCAGCGCAGGGACAGGAGAGTACCTTGCCGCGAACCAGTCGCGAGCGGGTGCTGCATCTGCAGATCCTGCTACTGACGGCAGAGCAGGGGATCAAGCTCGATGAGCTGGCCGATACCTGGTATCTGAGCCGGACGGCGCTGCAGGGGGATATGGCGGAAGTGCGGGAACAGCTGGCTCACTTTGGCCTCACGGTCGAGAGCAAACCAAGGGTGGGCATGCGGGTACAGGGGAGCGAGACGGCCATCCGCGCCTGTCTGACCCAGCTGCTCTGTCAGGAACTGCTCAACAACCATCCCCTGCAGAGCCTGCTGCCCAACCTCTGCCCCAGCAAAACTCTGGAGGTAGTGGGCAATCACATTCACGACCAGTTGAGCCGTCACCAGCTGCGTCTGGCCGACGAGAGCTTGCAGCAGCTTGCCATCTACTGTGCCGTCGCCCTGCTGCGCCAGGCCGCTGGCCACGAGCTGCGCCAATTCGCCAGCGAGGATCTCACAGCCCCCCTGCTGGCAGTCGCCCGTGACATCTATGGCGAACTGCCGACCCTCACCCCGCCGGGAGAAGAGGAGATAGCCTGCCTCGCTATCCAGATCCAGGCGCGCCTGATTGCCGAAACGCCTCAGCTTAGCCCGGCCATGGCGGCCCAGAGCGAACAGCTGGTGGAACATCTGCTCACGTACATCCACCAGCACTACCCCTATGATCTGCGGGGTGACCAGCAGCTGCGAGCCGATCTGCAGACCCACATCAGCGCCATGCTGCTGCGGGTCAAGTACCAGATCGGCAGCCACAATCCGCTGGCAGACCACATCAAGCAGTACTACCCCCTCGCCTACGACATCACGCTGGCAGCCATCTCGGAGTGGATCAGGCAGACCCCTTACCGGCTGACTCACCACGAGATCGGCTATCTGGTGATCCATATCGGGGTCGGGCTGGAGCGCCACTACGATATCGGCTATACCCGCCGCCCGCAGGCACTGCTGCTGTGCGATGCGGGCAACGCCACCTTCCGCGTGCTGGAAGCGCGCATCAAGCGAGAGTATCCCCAGTTGCAGCTGACCACACTTGAATCGGTACGGGATTACGAAGGGCTGGCACAGATCAAACAGGATTTTGTCATCAGTACCGTCAAGGTGAGCGAAAAGGATGTGCCAGTGGTACAGGTCGACCCCTTCCCGACCCAGTACCAGCTGGAGCAGCTCGGCAAGCTGGTACTGGTCGATCGCACCCGCCCCTATATGCTCGACAAGTACTTCGATGCCGACCATTTCATGGTGGTCAACGAGCCGATTACCCAGGCGGAATTATTTGATCGCATTTGCAGCCAGCTGGAGGCTGAGGATCTGGTGGAGAGCGGCTTCAGGGCATCCCTGCAGGAGCGGGAGCGAATAGTCTCCACCATGCTGGGCGAGGGTATCGCCCTGCCCCACTCCCTCGGCCTGCTGGCACGCCGGACGCTGGCCTATACCGTGTTGGCCCCGCAGGGGATCGACTGGGGCAATGGCGAAAACGCCACCCTCATCTTCGTGCTGGCCATCAGCAAGGCAGATTATGAGGAGGCGATGGGGCTCTACGATCTTTTTCTGGCGCTGATGAACGAAAAAGCCAGCAGGAGTCTGCTGGCTTGTCGTGATTTTGCCGATTTCAAGGCGCTGGCAAGAGTAGCGCCCTGAGCGTCGCCACTACTCCTCGTTGAAACCCGAGGTGAACAGCTCAACGACGGCGGCAAGGGCCTCAACCTCTTCGGGGCCCTCAACCTGCACTTCCACCTGCTTGCCCTGAGCTGAGTCCAGCATCAGCAGGCCAATCACGCTGTCGGCATCGGCCTCGACCCCATCTTCATTACGCAGCAATACATGGGCATCGAATCCCTGTACCAGCTCGAACAGCATCATGGCCGGTCTGGCGTGAATGCCCAGCTTGTTTTTCACTTCAACCGAAGCAGAGACTGTCATTTGGCCGTCCTATTGCGTCATCAGGAGTGGGATGGGTTCTTGTCGAGGGTCCGGTGGCGGAGCTGCACGTTCTTGCCCAGCGCTCTGAAGGCCGCAGCTAGCCGCTCCGCGATAAAGACCGAACGGTGCTGACCGCCGGTGCAACCGATGCCGACCGTCACATAGCTGCGATTGTTGCGCTCAAGATGGGGCAACCAGGTCGCCAGCATGTTTTCGATCTGCTGGGTAAACAGCATCACATCCGCTTGCGCCGCGAGGTAGTCGGCGACCGGTTCATCCTTGCCGGTAAAAGGCTTGAGTTCCGGGATCCAGTGCGGGTTGGGCAGGAAGCGGGCATCGAACACGAAGTCGGCATCCTTGGGTATGCCGTACTTGAAGCCGAAAGATTCGAACACCAGCACCAGCTCGTTCTCTTTCTTGCCGAGCACCCGGGTCTTGATGAGCTCGCTCAGGTCGTGAATGCTGAGGTTGGTGGTATCGATGCGCAGGTCGGCAGTAGAGGAGAGCGGCGCCAGCAGGTGGGTCTCCTGACGGATCGCCTCATCCAGCGACAACTTGTTGCGCGACAGGGGGTGCAGACGACGGCTCTCGCCATAGCGCTTGAGCAGGGTGCCGTTGTCGGCATCGAAGAAGAAGCTGGCAAATTCAACCCGCCCTTCGTTGCGAACCTGAGCCAGCAGGTTCTCCAGTTTTTCCGGGTCACCGGGCAGGTTGCGCACGTCGATGCTGACCGCCAGCTTGTCGTACTGGCTCTCGACCGAGACGATCAGCTGGGGCAGCAGGTTGACCGGCAGGTTATCTACACAGTAGTAACCCAAGTCCTCCAGCACACGCAGGGCTACCGTCTTGCCGGAGCCCGAACGTCCACTCACCACGATTAACTGCATCTTGTTCCCTCACGCCAAAACGGGTGTGTCATCAGGGCCTGCACATCAGGCCGAGGTCATGATCTGATAGAGCTCTTCGTCACTGGTAGCCTGACGCAACTGGCGGCAGACCGCCTTGTCGCCCAGCTTGGAAGCCATCAGGGAAAGGGTCTTGAGATGCTGTTTGCACTCGCTCTCCGGTACCAGCAAGGCAAACAGCAGGTCAACCGGTTGATTGTCGATGGAGTCGAAAGGGATGGGTTCGGCAAAGGTCATCAGGATCGCGGTTGGCGGGAACTCATCGTCAATTCGACCGTGGGGGATCGCAATACCGGCACCGATCCCGGTACTACCCATTTTCTCGCGGGCCAGCAAGCATTCAAACAGCGCCTGGCGGGAGGTGCCGAGACGTTCGGCTGCCAGCTCGCTGATGATTTCAAGGGCGCGTTTCTTGCTGGTACATGGGACTGCACTCTTGGTGCAGTCCCGACTCAGTATGTGTTCAAGTTGCATAGTTATTTTTTATTTAACTTATCTTTGTGCTTGATGATCTGCCTGTCCAGCTTGTCGAGCAAGGTATCAATCGCGGCATACATATCGGCATGCTCGGAGTTGGCAAACACCTCGCCACCGCTGACGTGCAGTTTGGCTTCGGCAATCTGGTTCAGTTTCTCTACGCTAAGCACCACATGCACGTTGTTGATGTGGTCAAAATGACGCTCGAGTTTGGCAAATTTGTTATTCACATAATCACGCAGAGCTTCGGTGATCTCGACATGGTGTCCGGTCAGGTTAATTTGCATAACATCATCCTTTTGTTTTGCCTAAACCAGGCGTTTGCGCTGATTGGAAGGTGGGATAAACAAGGATTCGCGATACTTAGCGATCGTGCGTCTAGCCACCATAATACCCTGTTCGGCCAGCAAATCCGCGATCTTGCTATCACTTAACGGCTTGGCAGGATTCTCTGCCGTCACCAGCTTCTTGATGAGCGCGCGAATTGCGGTCGATGAGCACTCTCCTCCTCCTTCGGTGTTCACATGGCTGGAGAAAAAAAACTTCAATTCGAAGATACCACGGGGGGTATGCATGTATTTCTGGGTGGTCACCCGGGAGATGGTCGACTCATGCATCTCCACCGCTTCGGCGATGTCGTTGAGCACCATCGGCTTCATCGCCTCTTCACCATACTCGAAAAAGCCCTGCTGCTGCTCGACAATACAGCTGGCTACTTTCAGCAGGGTATCGTTGCGGCTCTCAAGGCTCTTGATGAACCACTTGGCCTCCTGCAGGTGGGAGCGGATGAATTGGGTATCCGTGCTGCTGCGGGCGTTGCGGGCCATGGCGGCATAGGTCTCGTTGACCCGAATGCGCGGGGCTGAATCGGGGTTGAGCTCCACCACCCAGCGGTTCTGGCGCTTTACCACCGAAACATCGGGGATCACATACTGGGAGTCACTCTGGATAATGCCGTTACCGGGGCGAGGCTCCAGCAGCTGGATCAGATCCAGCACCTCCTTGAGGTCGCTCTCCTTGAGGCGGGTTTTGCGGGCCAGAGTGCGATAATCGCGGTTGCCGAGCAGATCCATGTGCTCGAGGATCACCTCTTTGGCTTCGTTGAGCCAAGGCGTTTCGGGGGCATACTGCTCCAGCTGGATAAGCAGACACTCCTGCACCGAGCGGGCGGCGATACCGACCGGGTCAAAATGCTGAACCCGTTTGAGAACAGCCTCCACCTCGTCGAGCTCGACCTCTACCTCATCACTGCTGACGGCAGCCTGGATATCCTCCAGTGCAACGGTCAGATAACCGGACTCGTCGATGGCATCGATGATAGCGAGCGCGATGGCAGCATCGACATCGCTAAACGGGGTGAGCCGCATCTGCCACAGCAGATAGTCCTGCAGGTTTTCGGTGGTCTCTCCCTGATAGACGCTGTCTTCACCGTCGTGGATCGGGCCTGCGCTCTGGGCGGTGCCAGCGGAGTAAACCTCATCCCAAGTGGTATCAACCGGCAACTCGTCCGGCATCTGTTCCTGAGCCATGGCATCGCTGGAGTCGAGCTGGCTGGCATCGACAGCCTCTTGCGGGGCAGTCTCCTGCACTTCGCTCTCTTCCTGCTCCAGCAGAGGGTTGCTTTCGAGCGCTTGCTGAATTTCCTGCTGGAGTTCCAGAGAGGAGAGCTGGAGCAGACGAATCGCTTGTTGTAATTGCGGCGTCATGGTCAGGGACTGACCGAGACGCAACTGTAATGTCGGCTTCATCTACGTCGGGATATCCTTATGTTCAGCGAGGCACTGTCACAGAGAATGAAGGCTGCCCCCTTACTATAGACTGAATTGATCGCCCAAATAGACGCGCTTGACCTGTTCATCGGCGAGGATATCGGCCGGGGCACCCTCGGCAATCATCTGGCCGTGGCTGACGATATAAGCCTTCTCGCATACGTCCAGAGTCTCTCTGACGTTGTGGTCGGTAATCAAGACGCCAAGACCCCTATCTTTCAGGTGCTGGATGATCTTCTTGATGTCTATCACAGAAATCGGGTCAACCCCCGCGAAGGGTTCATCCAGCAGGATAAAGCGCGGTTCCGCTGCCAGCGCCCGGGCAATCTCGACCCGGCGCCGCTCACCACCGGAGAGGCTTTGCCCCAGGTTGTCGCGGATATGGGTGATGTTGAACTCTTCCAGCAGTTGCTGAACCTTGTCCTCCCGCTCTTCGCGACTCAACTCCTTGCGCGTCTGCATCACCCCCATCAGGTTTTCATACACAGTGAGGCGGCGGAAGATGGAAGCTTCCTGCGGCAAGTAACCGATGCCGTTGCGGGCACGCACATGCATGGGCTGCAGGCTGATGTCCTGATCGTCAATGGTGATGAGACCGGCATCGCGCTGTACCAGCCCGACGATCATGTAAAATGAGGTGGTTTTGCCGGCACCGTTGGGGCCAAGCAGGCCGACGATCTGACCGGTTCCAACCTCAAGGCTCACGTCGCTAACCACCATGCGACGCTTGTAACTCTTCTGCAGGCCGACTGCTTTCAATACTGCCATGGCTTATTTTCCCTGCTTCTTCTGGTCGGCGGGCTTGTCGAAATTCTCGACCTGATCGGGCAGGAACACCGTCTTGACCCGCTGGTTCGGGGTCTTGCTCTCGGCAATCATCTTCTGTTTGACGATGTCGTAACGGATCAGGTCGCCGTTGACCTGGCTATCTTCCTGCTTGAGCTGGCCGTTACCGGTGATAGTCACCAGACGCTTTTTCAGCTCGTAACGAATGCTGTCGCCATGAGCGTTGACCGGCTTGCCGTTATCCAGGATCTGGAAGAAGGTGGCTGGTTTACCGTAGGCAGTCATCACCTCGGCTCCTTTCTCACCGGAGCGGGTTACCACAACCTTGTCAGCCTTGATCCTGATGGTGCCCTGATTGATGGTCACATCCTGCTCGAAGGTGATGCGGTTGTCCTGCATCTCGGCCACTTGCTTGATGGCGTCGACATAGACCTTCTCGGTGAAGTCGGACTCCTTGGCGTTGACTGTGCCGCAGAGCATCAGAGCGGCGAGGGCCAGATTAGCGTTTTTCATTGAAATAGATGGCATGACCTTGATCCAGTAGCTCAAAATATTTGCGGTCCAGATGGCCCTTGAGGCCAACCCCTTCGGTCTGGAAATCCTGACCCAAAATGTTCACTTGCCGATTGCTGCGTACGTCCTGTGTCACCAGATCCAGCTCCATATAGGGCGTATCGAGCTTGGAGATAAAGGAGTCCGGCAACAACCCGTCCAGATGCACCTTGTCCCGCAGGATCACATTGTCATCGGTATTGAGTACGCCGGTCTCGGCCGTAACCTTCCACTCAGCCTGTCCCTGCTCGTCAAACATGTAGACCACCGGTTTTTCGAAGGTCGCCTGCTCGAGGATCTGGAAATACTCAGCATATTGGGATTCCAGCCGCTCGGTACGCTTGCCGTTGACATCGAACCGGGTGGTCACCAGATCTCTGGCGACAAAATCCGGCTGATAGTGCTCGGTTTTTACCTTGGCCTCGGGCACCAGCTCCACCTTGCCAAGCTGCCAGGCCACCAGAGCAACCAGAAACAGCAGGCCAAACAACAGGGTTTGTCTGCTCATGCCGATACCTCGGGCTGATAATCGTCATGGCCCTGTGCCAGCAGGATGAGATCGCACACTTCGCGCACAGCCCCCATCCCGCCGCCAAGTCGGGTCACCATATCGGCACGGCTCAGTACCAGCGGATGAGCATCGGCAACGGCAATGCCGAGGCCACAGGCCTCCATCACCGGCAGGTCGATGGTGTCATCCCCCATATAGGCGGCCTGTTCGGGAGTCAGTCCCAGCTTGGTCAGCAGCGCTTCAAAATGAGGCAGCTTCTTGTCAGCCCCCTGCACCACATGGGCCACACCCAGGCTCTTCATCCGATCGCTGACGATACGGGAGTTGCGCCCGGTAATGATGGCGATCTCGATCCCGGCATTGAGCAGTGCCCGCATGCCGGCGCCGTCGCGGGTACAGAAGGTTTTCAGCTCTTCGCCGTTGTTTCCCATGTAGATGAGGCCATTGGAGAGAACCCCATCCACATCGCACACCAGCAGGCGAATTTGCGCCGCCTTGTCGAACTGGCTGCGCGTCACCGGACCATAGAGGGTCGGTACGTTTTGCATCAAATAACTCCGGCTTTCAGCAGGTCATGCATGTTGAAGGCACCCAGTGGGCGCTTGTCGCCATCCACAACCAGTAATCCGTTGATTTTTCTCGTTTCCATCAGTTTGACGGCTTCTGCCGCCATCATCTCCGGCCCTACGGTAACACAGTTGGCCGTCATGACGCGGCTGATGGGGGTGTGATGAATATCGACCTGCTGGTCGAGAATGCGGCGCAGGTCGCCATCAGTGAAGAGTCCCGCCAGCAGCCCGTGCTGGTCGACCACGGCGGTCATACCGAGCCCTTTGCGACTCACTTCCAGCAGCGCTTCGCTGATGGTGGCATCGATCCCCACCCGGGGCAACAGCTCGCCACTGTGCATCAGATCGCCCACTCGCAGCAGCAGACGCTTGCCAAGCGAACCACCCGGGTGAGAAAGAGCGAAATCATCGGCGGTAAAGCCGCGCGCTTCCAGCAGGGCGACCGCCAGCGCATCACCCATCACCAGTGTCGCCGTGGTGCTGGAGGTGGGTGCCAACCCGAGCGGACACGCCTCTTTCTCCACCTTTATGCACAGATGCACGTTGGCCTCTTTGGCCATGGTGGAGGCCGGATTGCCGGTCATGCAGATGAGCGGGATACCGCGACGCTTGAGCACCGGCAGCAGGGCCAGGATCTCGTCGCTCTCGCCGGAATTGGAGATGGCGATGATGAGATCCCCTGCCGAAATCATCCCCAGATCGCCGTGGCTGGCCTCACCCGGGTGCAGGAAAAAGGCCGGCGTACCAGTGCTGGCGAGGGTGGCGGCAATCTTGCTGCCGATGTGGCCCGACTTGCCCATCCCGGTGACCACTATCTTGCCACCACAACGGAGCACCATCTCGCACGCCTTGTCGAAGGCGTCGTTCAGATACTGATAGAGTCCATCAATCGCTTGCTTTTCTGTGTCCAGCACCGCACGGGCACTGCGACGGAAATCGAACAGTTCAGACACTTTCTCGGGGGTTGCAGACATAAAGAGACAGCTCCGGGGCGAATTTAGCTGCGGGATTATAAAAAAGTCTGCTCTGATAAGCGAATCGGATGGCAAATCCCGTAACGTATGACGCAGTTTGTTACATAAAACTGTCGCGCAAACCGCGCTGAAGGCTGCTCAATAGTTGTTCCTTGCTGTTGCTTAGACCTAGACTAGCCCATAAAATTCGCACCTCATTTACACCGAATGGACAATTGTTTGAACAATGACCTGATCACCGTCTCCGATCTGACCTTCAGTCACGGAGACAGGCTGTTGTATGACGGGATCAACCTGACCATTCCCCGTGGCAAGGTCACCGCCGTCATGGGCCCGAGCGGCATCGGCAAAACGACCCTGCTGCGGCTGATCGGTGGCCAGCTCAAACCCGAGTCCGGTCATATCCTGTTTGACGGGGAAGATATCCCCGCCCTCTCCCGTTCGCGCCTCTACGAGGTGCGCAAGCGGATGAGCATGCTGTTCCAGAGCGGTGCCCTCTTTACCGGCATGACGGTCTACGACAACGTGGCCTTCCCGTTGCGGGAGCACTCAGGTCTGCCGGAAGAGCTGATCCACACCATTGTCATGATGAAGCTGCAGGCTGTAGGTCTGCGCGGCGCGGCAAAACTGATGCCCTCCGAGCTCTCCGGCGGCATGGCTCGCCGGGCAGCACTGGCTCGCGCCATCGCGCTGGATCCGGACCTCATCATGTATGACGAGCCGTTTGTCGGCCAGGATCCCATCACCATGGCGGTGCTGGTCAAGCTGATAAAGGATTTGAATGATGCCCTTGGTATCACCTCCGTCATCGTCACCCACGACGTGAAAGAGGTGCTCAGCATCGCCGATTACGCCTACATCATCGCCAACCGCAAGGTGGTAGCGCACGGTACGCCGGCACAGCTGCGCGAGGAGCACAACCCCGAAGTCGAGCAGTTCCTCAAAGGATTGCCCGATGGTCCTGTTCCGTTTCACTTTCCGGCAGGCGACCTGCTACAGGATCTCTGATGTTGATAAGTCAAATAAGCAAGCTGGGGCGGGTCGGCATTCGCGCCATCACCTCCCTAGGTCGGGCAGCCATCATGCTGTTCCATGCGCTGGCTGGCAAACCCGAGCCACGCAAGCACTTCCCGTTGCTGGTGCAGCAGCTCTATGTAGTCGGGGTGCAGTCCGTCGCCATCATTCTGGTGTCGGGGCTGTTCATCGGCATGGTGCTGTCGCTGCAGGGTTACAACGTACTGAAGGATTTTGGTGCCGAGCAGAGTCTGGGCCCGCTGGTCTCTCTCTCCCTGTTGCGGGAGCTGGGCCCCGTGGTAACCGCGCTGCTGTTTGCCGGTCGCGCCGGTTCGGCTCTCACTGCCGAGATCGGCCTGATGAAGGCGACCGAGCAGCTTTCGAGCCTCGAGATGATGGCAGTCGATCCGCTGCGCCGTGTGGTGGCGCCCCGCTTCTGGGCCGGGGTCATCAGCATGCCGCTACTGGCCTTCATGTTCAGCCTGATCGGTATCTTTGGCGGCAAGCTGGTCGGGGTTGACTGGCTTGGCGTCGACGAAGGGGGCTTCTGGTCTGCCATGCAGGCCTCGGTCGACTGGCATGAAGATATCATGCAGGGTGCCATCAAGAGCCTGATCTTCGCTCTGGTGGTCACCTGGATAGCCCTCTTCAACGGCTATGATGCCAAGCCGACCTCGGCCGGGATCAGTCAGGCCACGACTCGTACCGTGGTTCACTCGTCCCTCGCCGTACTCGGCCTGGATTTTATTCTCACTGCAGTCATGTTTGGATAAGGTAAAGATGAAGTTCAGCAAAGTAGAATTCCTGGTTGGCACCTTCATGCTGGCCGGCATCGGTGCCATTCTGGCGTTGGCACTGCAAGTGGCCGGTTTGAGCTTCAAACCGGAAGGAGAAACCTATACCCTACGCGCGCATTTCGATAATATCGGCGGCCTGAAAGTCCGTTCGCCGGTCAAGGTCGGCGGCGTGGTGGTTGGCCGGGTCAGCGACATCGTGCTCGACCCGAAAACCCAGGTTCCCGAGGTCACCCTGCAGATGGAAAAGAGTGCCGGCGAGTTCTCCGAGACCAGCACCCTCTCCATCCTCACTTCCGGTCTGCTCGGCGAGCAGTACATCGGTCTGGCCCCCGGCTTTACCGACGAGGAGATGGGGACCAGCATGCTCAAGGATGGCGACCTGATTGAAGACACCAAATCCGCCATCGTGCTGGAAGATCTGATTGGCAAGTTCCTCTATAGCAGCCAGTCCTCCGACAGCAAGTCAGACAGCAAGAAGGAGTAACCATGTTCAAGAAAATTGCCCTGCTGCTGGGTCTGATGACCAGCATGTTCTTTTCCCTGTCCGCTCAGGCGGTTGATGCCACCGATCCCTACGCGCTTGTGGATCAAGCAGCCAAACAGACCTTTGCCCGCCTGAAAGCCGATCAGGCTGAGGTCAAAAGCAATCCGGATCACCTGCGGGTGATCATCCGCGAAGAGCTGCTGCCCTATGTGGACAACCGCTTCGCTGCCTACAAGGTGCTGGGCAACCAGATCAAGGAGACCACTCCGGCCCAGCGTGACGCCTTCGTCGCCGCCTTTACCGAGTACATGGTGAGCTCCTATGCCGACGCGCTGGCCCACTTCGACAAGCAGACCGTCAAGGTCGAGCCGGGCAAGGCGCCGGGTGCCAGCAACATCACCGCAGTCAACGTCAGCGTGAAAGAGGCCGGCAAGCCGGACATCTTCCTCGAGTTCAAGCTGCGCAAGAACAACAAGACCGGCGAGTGGAAAGCCTTCGACATGGTGGCAGAGGGGATCAGCCTGCTCTCCGCCAAGCAGAGCGAGCTGGGCGGCCTCATCCGCCAGAATGGCATCGATGCCGTGATCAAGCAGCTCAACGAGCACAATGCCAAGCCGCTGGTACTCAAGAAATGATCCTGAGCGGTGATCTGCAAGCGCCACAGGTCAAGGACCTGTGGCAACGCCGCGACGAGTGGTGGCAGGATGACCGGCTCGAGCTGGGCGGGGTCACCACCCTCGACTCCGCCGGGCTGGCACTGCTGGTCAAATGGGCTAAAGCCGCTCTCGCACGAGGCGCCACACCGCAACTGGTGGGCGCCTCCAGTGATTTCTATACCCTGGCCAACCTCTACGGGGTGGCCGGTTTGTTTCAGTCAACTCCGCTCACAACTGAGGACGCATAATGCAAGTCTCTGAAATTGAAGCGATACTCCTCGAGGCTCTGCCATTGTCCGAAGTCCATGTCAAAGGGGACGGTAGTCACTATCAGGTGATCGCCGTTGGTGACATGTTTGACGGCATGAGCCGGGTCAAGAAACAGCAGGCCATCTATGCCCCGCTGATGGACAAGATCGCCAGCAACGCCATTCACGCCCTCTCCATCAAGGCGTTCACCGACGCCGAGTGGAAACGCGAACGTAAATTCCTAATGCCCTCCTGATTTGGTAACCAAGTAGAAAATGGACAAATTCAAAATCGATGGTCGTTGTACTCTCAACGGCGAAGTGACCATCTCCGGCGCCAAAAACGCCGCGCTGCCGATCCTGTTCGCAACCCTGCTCTGTGATGAAGAGGTTCACCTCTCCAACGTGCCGCGCCTGAAAGACGTGGGCACTACCATCAAGCTGCTGGAGATGCTGGGCGCCACCACCAAGGTCAACGGCAATGTAACCGTGCTGACCGGTGCCGTGAACAACCACGTTGCCCCCTACGAGCTGGTGAAGACCATGCGCGCCTCCATTCTGGCGCTGGGCCCGCTGGCCGCCCGTTTCGGTGCTGCCGACGTCTCCCTGCCCGGCGGCTGCGCCATCGGTGCCCGTCCGGTCAACCTGCACGTCCACGGTCTGGAACTGATGGGCGCCAAGATCACCATCGAGGATGGCTACATCAAGGCCCGCGTTGACGGTCGCCTGAAGGGTGCCCACATCCTGATGGATATGGTCTCCGTCACCGGTACCGAAAACCTGATGATGGCCGCCACCCTGGCTGAAGGCCGTACCGTGATCGAAAACGCCGCGCGCGAGCCGGAAGTGGTCGATCTGGCCCACTTCCTCAACGCGCTGGGCGCCAAGATCCAGGGCGCTGGCACCGACACCCTGATCATCGACGGCGTCGAGCATCTGCACGGCGGCAGCTATAGCGTCCAGCCTGACCGTATCGAAACCGGTACCTTCCTGGTTGGCGCAGCGGTTACCGGCGGCAAGATCACCTGCCGCAACACCGACCCGACCCTGCTGGAAGCGGTACTGGTCAAGCTGGAAGAGGCTGGCGCCCTGATTGAGAAGGGTGAAGACTGGATCACCCTCGACATGACTGGCCGCACGCTCAAGCCGGTCACCATCAAGACTGCCCCCTACCCTGCATTCCCGACCGACATGCAGGCCCAGTTCACCGTGCTGAACGCGGTGGCCCAAGGCACCGGCATGATCACCGAGACCATCTTCGAGAACCGCTTCATGCACGTTCCCGAGCTGGTTCGGATGGGCGCCGACATCGAGTTGCAGGGCAACGTGGCCATCTGCCGTGACACCGCTCAGCTCAAGGGTGCCCAGGTGATGGCGACCGATCTGCGCGCCTCTGCCAGCCTGGTTCTAGCCGGCTTCGTTGCTGAAGGCTCCACCATCGTCGACCGCATCTACCACATCGACCGTGGCTACGAGAACATCGAGCAGAAGCTGCAAGGTCTGGGTGGCCGCATCGAGCGCATCAAGGGCTGATTGCCGCCCCTGAGCTCTGGCTAACAAAAAGGCCCCTCGCACTGCGAGGGGCCTTTTGCATTCTTTCTGCTCGGCAGAGCCGGGGGATCAGTGACCCGCCAGCTTCATGCTCTCCACCAATACCGAGCCGGTCTTGAGGCTGGAGCGCTCATCTTCATCGCTACCCACCGCCACTATGTGGCTGAACATCTCGGCCAGATTGCCGGCAATAGTGATCTCCTCGACCGGATAGGCGATCTCGCCATTCTCGATCCAGAAACCGGCGGCACCGCGGGAGTAGTCGCCATTGACGATGTTGACCCCCTGCCCCATCAGCTCGGTCACCAGCAGACCGGTGCCCATCTCCTTGAGCATGCCATTGAAGTCCTGACCTGTGCTGGAGACCTGCCAGTTATGGATGCCACCGGCGTGGCCGGTGCTGGTCAGACCCAGCTTGCGGGCGGAGTAGGAGGTGAGCAACCAGCTCATCAGTTCACCATTGCGCACTATGTCCATATCGCGGGTGCGCACCCCTTCGCCATCAAACGGGGTACTGGCCAGACCGCCCAGCAGGTGGGGGAACTCCTGGATGGTCAGCCACTCGGGCAGGATCTGCTTGCCCAGCTTGTCCAGCAGGAAGCTCGACTTGCGATAGAGATTGCCCCCGCTGATCGCCATCACCAGATGACCCCACAGACCGGAGGCGGTATCGGGATGGAACATGACCGGAGCCTGGCAGGTCGCAATCTTGCGGGCGCCAAGGCGGGAGAGGGTACGCTCCACCGCTTCATCGGCGATGCGCTGCGGGCTCCAGATCCCTTCGAGGGTTCGGCTGGAGGAGTAGCCATAATCGCGCTGCATGTCGCCATCCTGCTCACCGATCAGCACGCAGCTGAGGGAGTTGCGCGAGGCTGCATAGCCTTTGACGAAGCCGTGGCTGTTGCCATAGACCTTGATGCCGAGGTGGCTGGAGAAGCCGGCCCCGTCGGAGTGCTTGATGCGGGCATCGCGCCCCAGCGCCAGGCGCTCGCACTCGGTAGCCAACTCGATCCCGTATTGGGGATCCAGCGCCACCGGGTGGCACAGCTGCAGATCGGGCGCATCCCAGGCCAGCAGTTCGGCATCCGCCAGACCGGCACAGGCATCCGGTGAGGTGTGGCGGGCAATCTCCATCGCCGCTTCAACGGCGGCGCGGATGGCGGGACGGCTCAGGTCGGTAGTGGAAGAGGAGCCTTTGCAGCCATCGCGATAGACGGCGATACCGAGCGCGCCGTCCTTGTTGAATTCAATGCTTTCCAGTTCACAACCGCGGGTGTTGACCGACAGTCCGGTCTGCTTGCTGATGGAGACTTCGGCCAGCGAAGCGCCCAGTCCTTTGGCAATATCCAGAGCCTCGGCAACCACGGCCTCGAGATGGGCTTGATCCTGGCGGATTTGGTCTTGCTGATCCATAACTCACATCTGTATGAAGGAAGGAAAGGGGCTAAGCATATCAGACCCCTGCGCCCAGCGGGAGAAGCTGGTAACATATCCACCAAATGTGAATGACAGGAATCAAGAGACCGATGAGTCACCATCAAGACGACAACGAGTGGGAAGATTGGGGCCCCAGCAAGAGCCAGCTCAAGCGCGATGCCGAAGCCCTGCAGAAGATGGGGGAAGAGATTGTCTCCCTCAGCCATAGCGAGCTGGAGAAGATCCCGCTGGATGAAGAGCTGGCAGAAGCGGTCGAGCTCGGCCGCAAGCTCAAGCCGAAGAAGGATGAGTCCTTCCGCCGTCACCTGCAGTTCATCGGCCGCCTGATGCGCAGCCGGGATGTAGAGCCGATCGCCGAAGCGCTCTCCATCATCAAGAACCGCCACTCCACCGTGAATGCTCGCCTGCACCGGCTGGAGCAGTGGCGCGAGCGGCTGATCAGCGAGGGAGACAGCGCCCTCAACGAACTGATGTCCCAGTTCCACGAACTGGATCGCCAGAAGCTGCGCCAGCTGATCCGCAGCGCCAACAAGGAGCGGGAGCTGAACAAGCCGCCGGTCGCCTATCGCGAGATGTACCAGTATCTGCGCGGCGAGATTGAAGACCTGCTGTGATCCCCGAAAACGCCTCCCCCTGCGGAGGCGTTTTTTTATGCACGCCCCGCTACTCCCGCCCGCATCACAACATCACATTGTTTAATATATCCACCACAAAGCAGCAGTTTTATGCAAAGCGATGGCTTGGAATGGCCACAAACAGGCTGTTTGGCGAAGATGAAAGTCACAAGCATTAACATTTTTGCATCATTTTGTTTGACATATTGAACGGCCTTGGCAGACTGGAAGCAGGATCCAGGCTGTCGTTGCCGAGGCTGACCGACGATTCTGCCCCCGGGCCGACACGGGATCCCTTGACCATGCCTTGAGGCATGCCCTTGTCCGGTTTATGTGCAAGGGTCTGCCCAAGGCGCAGGATGCGAATTCAACGCCAAGGATAACTCAGGTGCCCTATGTCAACGCCTTCACTCCCTCCCAACCGTAAACCCGTCGTATTGATGACCATGGGCGCCCAGCCCCGCAACGGCCACGCCTATCAGGTGATGACCCACAAATACATCACACCGCTGGTCGAACTCAGCCACTGCGTCCCGCTCTTGGTGCCCACCTGTTGCGGCACAGCCGATCTGGAGCAGTATCTGGATCTGGCGGATGGCGTCTACCTGAGCGGGGCGGGTTCCAACATAGACCCCGCCCTCTATGGTCAGGAGAATCTCACTCCGGAGAAGCAACAGGATCGGGATCGCGATCTGTTCGATCTGCCGCTCATCAAGGGGGCGCTGGCGCGCGGACTACCGATCCTCGGCATCTGCCGCGGCATGCAGGAGATCAACGTGGCGCTGGGTGGAGATATCCACCAGAAGGTCTATAACGAGCCGGGATATGACGATCATCGGGAGGATTCGGACGATCCGGTAGACGAGCAGTATGGCGAGAGCCACCAGATTCATCTGGTCTCCGGCAGCTGGTTTGCCGACCTGATGGGCGAAGAGAGCATTGCGGTCAACTCGTTGCACGGACAGGGGATCAAGACGCTGGGCAGCGGGCTGGAACCGCTGGCCCACGCCGAGGATGGTCTGATCGAGGCGATCCACGCCCCTGTCATCTCCCCCTTCCTGCTGGCAGTGCAGTGGCATCCGGAGTGGAAAGCGAGGGAAAACCCCTACTCCATCAAGATCTTCGAGGCTTTTGGCGATGCCTGCCGCAAGCGCCAGGCGGTCACCAGCAAGACCTAATCACTCACCAAACCCGCGCGCCTTGAGCTTGGGCATTCCCCCTCGCTCGAGGCGCAAGCCACGACAGGCATCCAGTCCTTTCAGGCCGCGCTGGATATGATCTGGCGACTGGCCGAATACCATGCCATTGCTGCGATAGAGATTGTTGTCATCCAGCTCGAACTTCTCCCCTCCAATCAACAGCTGCTCACGGCCATTCACCTTGTCGCCACGCTTGATGGGTACCGTCATGTCGCTCAGCACCTCACCAGTCGCACATCCCTCGCGCCAGCGTGCCTCGCTGGAGAAGGGGGTAATGGCAATCTCGCGCCAGGATCCATCCCTGAACTCGACCCGATAGCGATCCACCAGCAGGTCACAGCCAGCCAACGGCAAGAGCGCCATCAAGCAGATGATTTTCTTTGAAAATTGCACTGGAAGCCCTCCCTGAAGCTATTGAGTGCAGCATAAATAAAATGGCGCATCGGCGCACCATTTCTCCGCCGTGGAACAGCTATGCTGGAGGTAAACAATGCCAAGGGGCTGCTATGTTTGGCGATAATCTCACTGCGCTACCGACCCCGCTCTGGATCGGTGAACACCCGTTCTGGACCCTGCTCACCCTGTCGCTGATGCTGGTGCACTTCTGGCGCCGCCCCGGTGAACGGCGAGAGCTCCTCTCCGAGCTTGGCTTCGTGATGATGAGCATAGTGGTCATCGTCCTGATCCAGCTGGAAGGAGGCTGGTTCAAGCTGCCGCTCCCTCACCATCTGCTGGTTGAAATCTCCACCCTGCTGGCAGGGCTGGTGATGGTGAAGATCTGGGGGATCCTGCTGTTCGAATTCCTGCTGCCGCTCTGCCACGTGAAGATCCCGCGGATCATCGCCGACATCGTCATCACCATCGGCTACATCGGCTGGGGGCTGTTTCGCCTCTACGCTTCCGGCATGGCGCTCGGGGAGATAGTCACCACCTCGGCGGTGATCACCGCCGTCATCGCCTTTGCCATGCAGGACACCCTCGGCAACCTGCTGGCTGGCGTCTCGATCCAGCTCGACAGCTCCATCTCCATCGGTGACTGGCTGCAGGTGGACACCACCCAGGGGCGCGTCGTCGAGATCAACTGGCGCGCCACTACCATCGAGACCCGCAACTGGGAGACAGTGGTCATCCCCAACAGTCACCTGCTCAAGCAGCGTTTCACTGTGCTCGGCCGTCGCCGTGGTGAGCCGCTCCAGTGGCGACGCTGGGTCTGGTTCGATCTGACGCTGGATACCCTGCCGACCCAGATTATCGCGCTGATCGAGAAGTCCCTGCGGGAGACCAAGCTGCCCTGCGTCGCCAAGCACCCGCAGCCGGACTGCCTGCTGATGAACGTCGAAGGGGGCATTGCCCGCTATGCGGTGCGCTACTGGCTGACCGATCTGGCCCGCGATGATCCCACCGACTCCATGGTACGCAGCCTCATCGATGCCGCCCTGCGTCGCAATGACAGACGCCTCACTCCGCCGATCTTCAACGTCTTTATGGCCAAGGAGAAGCAACATCTGGATGCTCGTCACAAACGCCATACCGCCGAGCGTACCGACACGTTGCGCAAGCTGCCGCTGTTTGCCATGTTGCAGGAGAACGAGCTGCTTCAGCTGGCCGATCAGGTGAAATTCGCCCCCTTCGTCAGCGGTGACGTCATGCTGGAGCAGGGAGAGGTGTCAAGCTGGCTCTTCGTGCTGGTCAAGGGCGAGGCCGAGATGCTGGTCAATGCGGATGGAAAAGAGTTGAAACTCGGCACGCTCGGGGCCGGTGACTTCTTTGGCGAACTGAGCCTGCTCACCGGCGAGCCCAGCACCTTCACGGTACGGGCGCTCGCCACGGTCGAGACCTATCGCATCAACCAGGCGATGTTTCAGGCGCTGGTTGCCCAACGCGAGTCGCTGGTCGAGCCCCTTTATCGGGTGCTGAGCGATCGTCAGCTGGAGCAGCAGGCGCTGCTGGATCGCGAAGCGGAATCCATGAAGCATCCACCACAACAGCTGGATCTGCTCGACAAGCTGATGAAGCTGTTTGGCGGCAGATAAGGCAACCTCTGGCGGAGTTGTGACGACAGCTCCGCCATACTACTTCCCCTTCATTCCCTCACCAGCCCGGCAACCTTCACAACAGCAGTTCGGCCAGCTCTCCCAACGCACTCAGCTCTACATCCGGCAGTTGCTGCAACTGCTGCCATGGCAGCTGCCGCTCGTTGAGCCAAGCGGCGCGAAAACCGTGCAGACGAGCCCCCAGTACATCGGTCTCGGGATGATCCCCCACATGGAGGATCCGCTCCGCAGGCAGCTTGAGAGCACTGCGGGTCTGCTCAAACATATCCGGGGCCGGCTTCATTCTGGCATTCATCCCCGCCTTGCAGACCAGAGTGAAATAGGGCTCAAGCCCTGCCTGCACCAAATCGAGATTGCCGTTGGTGATGACCACCAGCGGATAGCGTGCCGCCAGCCGGGCCAGCAGGTCATGAGTCGCATCGCTCACCTCGATTTTCGAGCGCTCGGCCAGAAAGGCGGCAAATACCTCTTCAGCCTCGCGCCCGGCCTGCGTCGCCGGCATCCCCCCCTCCATCATGGCGGTACAGATGGTTTGCTGGCGCGCCAGACTGACATCGTGGCGCAGTTCGGGCCGGGCCAGCAGCACAGCGCGCTTGAGCTCCAGCCAACGCGGCTTGTCGAGCATGGCGGTGGCCAGATATTCGCTGCGCAGGTAGCTCAACATCCACTGCTCGGCCCGTTCGATGGCCGGGCCGTTGTCATAGAGGGTATCGTCGAGATCAAACGAGATGGCGGCAACCGGCTGCCAGCGGCGATAGAAGTGCATGGACTCTCCTCTGCAACGGGGCGCACGGCCCGTTATTCATCTTCCTGCGACTCGGGATCCCGCTTGGCCCTCGGGTGAGCGCTGTCGTAGACCTTGGCCAGATGCTGGAAGTCGAGGTGGGTATAAATCTGGGTAGTTGACAGATCGGCATGGCCCAGCAGCTCCTGCACCGCCCGCAGATCGCCGGAGGACTCCAGCATATGGGTGGCAAAGCTGTGACGCAGCTTGTGGGGATGGACATGGGCATTGAGCGCCTGCTTGTTACCCCAGCCATCGAGGCGAGCCTGTACCGAGCGGGCCGACAGCCGCTGCTGACGGCTGGAGACAAACAGCGCCTCACTCTCGGTGCCCGCCAGCAGGGGTCGCACCTTGAGCCACTTGTGCAGCCACTCCACCGCCATCCGGCCGATAGGCAGCACCCGCTCGCGGGAGCCCTTGCCGGTCACCCTGAGCTGACGGTCGTCGAGTTTCACATCCACCAGATTGAGCCCGACCAGTTCGGCAAGGCGCAAACCGGAGGAGTACATCAGCTCCATGATGGCGCGATCCCGCACCGCCAGCGGGTCCTGCTCGTCGGTGATGTTGAGCAGCTGGTGCATCTCGTCCACATCGAGGTTCTTTGGCAGTGGTCGCCCCTGCTTGGGGGTCACAATACCGCGGGCCGGATTGGCCACCAGCCGCCCCTGCCGTACCTGCCAGTCACAGAAGCTGCGCAGGGCAGAGACCTTGGTAGCAAGCGAACGTGGCGCCAGCCCCTCTTTGTGCATCCGGGTCACCAGAGTCCGAACCTGACTCGCCTCAAGCCGGCTCCACGTTTCGAGCCCCAGCTTCACCAGCGCGGCGGTCATCGCCTCCAGATGGGCCTGATAGTTGCTGCGGGTGTGAGGGCTGAGCTGGCGCTCGACCCTCAGATATTCGATGAATGCCGCCAGATCGTCAGCCAATCCGGACGGCAGTGGCTCGGCAACAGGAGGCGTCTTGGCGGGCGCCCTAGCCATGCGCCAGCTCTGGCAACCGCAGTTGCAGCAGTCGGCCCAGCTGGCCCAGCAACAGGGTGTCGTTGTGCGGAGTGAAGTGGCTGGGATCCGAGCTGGCAAAGGCCAACACGCCGAGATCGCCAAGCCGCATCAGGGCGACCGAGTTGACCAGCACGTCGTGACCAAACAGCGCCTGCTTCTCGCTCTGGTTCAGGCGGCCGAAGTAGTAATCCTGCCCCGGCAAACGTTGACCCAGCAGTTGCTCCAGCTGTTTGCCCTCGGCCAGAAAGCGCGCCTCGGGGCCGCTTAACTGAAACTTTTTCGGATTGAGCCAGAGCCGCAGACCGGTCAGCCGCAGCCGCTGCACGAAGGCCTTGCCCATCACGGCACTCACCTCGAACAGGGTCTGGCAACCATAGAGCTCGCCATAGAGATCGGCATAGACCCGGAAGATCCGCTCGTTCTCGCTGGCGATCCCCATCAGTTCGGTGATCTCCTGCTCCAGCTGTTCGATCCGCTCGCGCTGGCGATCCAGCTGGCGTTCGACCAGCGAGACCGAGCCTTTGCGCTCGTGGGGAATGCGGATCCTGTCCAGCACGGCGCCGTGGCGCTGGAAAAACTCGGGGTAACGGGCCAGGTACTCCAGCACGGCGGCTTCGTCCACCAGTTGCTCCTGCCGTTTGAGTTCACTCATAACTTGGTTGATCCATCAGAGAAAGGGGACTGGCCCCGACATCATGGGCAGCGGGAGCATGGCTCCTGCAGCCGAACCGCTATCAATCGGAATAACTGCTTTATACGTCGATCTGGCCGTCAAAGACATGCTCGGCTGGCCCGGTCATGTAGACCGGCTGGCCCGGCCCTTTCCAGGCGATGGTCAGCTTGCCGCCCGGCAGGCTGACAGTAACCCGCTCCTTGAGTTTGCCCTGACTCATGCCGATGACCGCCGCCGCGCAGGCGCCGGTACCACAGGCAAGGGTTTCCCCTACCCCGCGTTCGAACACCCGCAGCTTGATCTCGGTGGCGTTGACCATCTCCATGAAGCCGACGTTGACCCGCTCGGGAAAACGCTCGTGACGCTCCATGATGGGCCCCAGTGTCGCCACCGGCGCATCGGCCACCGACGGTACCTCGATGACGCAGTGGGGGTTGCCCATGGAGACGGCACCGCACATCACGGTATGTTCCTGCGCCCGCAGCAGATAGGTCTTCTCTGCCTTCTGGGCCCGAAACGGGATCTTGCCCGGCTCGAACTGGGGCACTCCCATGTTGACCGTGACCTGATTCTCCCCTTCCAGCTGCAACACGATGCGACCGCGCGCCGTGCTGACCGCGATGCGATCGCGGTTGATCAACCCCTTGAGACGCACGAAACGGGCGAAACAGCGGGCGCCATTGCCGCACTGCTCCACCTCGCTGCCATCGGCATTGAAGATACGGTAGTGAAAATCGAGCTCGGGGTCATAGGGGGGCTCCACCAGCAACAGCTGGTCGAAACCGACCCCGAAGTGGCGATCCGCCAGCTTCTTGATGACGTCGTTGCTGAAAAATATCTTCTGGGTGACACCGTCCACCACCATGAAGTCGTTTCCCAGCCCGTGCATCTTGGAAAAATCTATCAACATCGTGCGTTCCTGTTTTTGGGCGCGCGCTCAAGGCACTTTTAAAGGCAGCTTAAGGCAGCAAGTGCTCACCGCGCCAGAGATCGGTCAACTGCTCGCGCTCTCTGATGAGGAACGATTGCGTACCGTCCACCAGCACTTCGGCGGCACGGGGACGGGTGTTGTAGTTGGATGACATGGTAAAGCCGTAGGCTCCGGCCGAGCGCACCGCCAGCAGCGAACCCTCGGCGATGGCTAGGGTGCGCTCCTTGCCGAGGAAAT
This sequence comes from Aeromonas sp. SER, assembly GCF_038739615.1. Classification (NCBI taxonomy): domain Bacteria; kingdom Pseudomonadati; phylum Pseudomonadota; class Gammaproteobacteria; order Aeromonadales; family Aeromonadaceae; genus Aeromonas; species Aeromonas sp. SER. Next base: position 202,268 of record NZ_JBCGFC010000006.1, read on the forward strand.
CACCGGTCTCGCACACCGGACCCACCACGTCATAGAGCGCAGGGGTATGGCCGGCACGGCTATCCACTTCGATGATGTTCATCCAGGCGCCATAGAGCGAGGGGCGCAGCATATCGTTCATGCCGGCATCGATCAGCGCGAAGTTGCGGGTCTCGCCCGGCTTCAGATACTCGACCCGGGTCAGCAGCACGCCGGCATTGGCGACGATGGCGCGGCCCGGTTCGAACAGCAGGGTCAGATCCCGGCCCGCCAGCTTCTGCTTGAGCGCTTCGGCATACTCGGTCGGGTGCGGTGGCTGCTCGGAACCGTAGTTGACCCCCAGGCCGCCACCCACATCGAGATGGTGGATATGAATACCTTCAGCCGCCAGCCCATCGATCAGCCGCAGCAGCTTGTCCGCCGCCTCCATAAAGGGATTCAATTCAGTGAGTTGCGAACCGATATGGCAATCCACCCCGACGATCTCGATATATTCCATCGCCGCCGCCTTACGATAGATGGCGGGAGCCAGCTCGATGGGGATGCCGAACTTGTTCTGCTTGAGGCCGGTGGAGATATAGGGGTGGGTACCGGCATCAATATCCGGATTGACCCGCACCGACACCGGTGCCTTCTTGCCCATGCTGCCCGCCACCCGGTTGAGGCGCTCCAGCTCGGCTTCCGACTCTAGATTGAAGCAAAGGATCTCTTTTTCCAGCGCGAGGCGCATCTCGGCCTCGCTCTTGGCCACCCCGGAGAAGACCACTTTGCGCGGATCACCGCCCGCCGCCAGCACCCGTGACAACTCGCCACCGGAGACGATGTCGAACCCTGACCCCAGTCGGGCCAGCAGGTTGAGCAGCGCCAGGTTGGAGTTGGCCTTGACCGCATAGCAGATCAGGTGGGGAATATCGCCCGCGGCCTTGTCAAAGGCGTGCCAGTGACGTTCCAGGGTGGCACGGGAGTAGACATAAAGCGGGGTACCGTACTGCTCGGCAAGCTGTTGCAGCGAGGTTTGCTCGGCCTGAAGCTGGCCAGCGGCATCGTAGTTAAAGTGATCCAAAGGGGCGGTTCCTTCCTAGAATGGGTGCGGCATTATTGCGGGGCGGCCTCGTTGGTTGCCGCAGGGGTCGCAGGCTGTGCCGCTTGCGGTGTACTCTGGCTCTGGGGTTGCTCGGGAGGCGGCATATAAAGCGGCCCCTTCAGACCGCAGGCGGCCAACCCGAGGGAAAGAAGAGTAGCAAGCAGACACTTGGTGAACTGGGTAATCATAATGGTTCGCTGCGAAAAAAATTTTGGCCCTCTATAATCGCACTCACATTGTTAAAAGCAACAGGATAAACCGATGAAGGATCACGAGTATCACGCCCTGACCGACGCCTTTTTCCAGTATGTGGAGGACACGCTCGACGAGGGGTATCCGGATATCGACTGCGAGCGCAACGGGGGTGTCCTGACCCTCGTGTTCGAGAACAAAACCAAGGTCATCATCAACAAGCAGGAGCCGCTGCACCAGATTTGGGTCGCCACCCGCGAGAACGGCTTCCACTTCGATCTGCAGGGTGAAACCTGGATCGACAACCGTTTTGGCCATGAGCTCAAGGCTCTGCTGAGCAAGTCCTGCACCGCTCAGGCTGGTGAACCCGTGGTATTCCCATGATTGACCGCCATCCGCAGGGCGCCCGTCACGCGGTGATCTGGCTGCACGGATTGGGTGATTCCGGCGCCGGCCTGGCCCCGCTGGTGGATGCGCTGGATCTGCCCGCTGACTTGCCGGTGCGTCACCTGCTGCCGGATGCGCCGGAGCGCCCCATCACCATCAACATGGGCTACAAGATGCGCGGCTGGTACGACATCAAAAGCTTCGAGGACCCCGCCGAGCGGGCCGTGGAGTCCCATGTCCGTGAATCAGCCAGCCAGATCAGCGCCCTGCTGGATCAGCTGGTCGCCGAAGGGTTTGCCCCCGAGCATATCGTGCTGGCGGGTTTCTCCCAAGGCGGCGTCATAGCCTCCTTCAGCGCGCTGCGCTATCAGGCACAGCTGGCGGGCCTGCTCTGCATGTCCACCTATCTGGCCGCCCCCGACAAGCTGGCAGACGAAATGAGCGAAGCCGCTCACTCCCTGCCCATCTGCTACATGCACGGCATCTACGACGATGTGGTGAGCCTGTCGCTCGGTTGGGATGCCAAGAACCGGCTGGAAGAGATAGGGCTCGCCCCGGAGTGGCACGAATACCCGATGCGCCACGAGATCTGCCGCCCTCAGCTGGGCGACATTCGCAGCTGGCTGCTGGCCCGCCTCGGCGGCTGAGCAACCGCAAAAGCAAACGGCCTGCAACTGCAGGCCGTTTTTATTGCTGTGTTCTCAGGATGCGTACCGCAGCGGCTAACCCACATCGCGGGTCGGCGGCACCTGTTCACGCCCCGCCCCCTGGCTGCGGTAGGGAATAACCGCCAGCTCGCCATTGTGCTGCACTATCTCGTAGTACTGGGGCAGGTTGAAGTTGATGAACTGACCGTCATCGCTGAAGCGCTCGTGATTCGAGGTGTAGAAGCGGTTTACGCCGGAGACCAGCTCATCCTTGTTGCCGGCAAAATGCTGGTAGATCTCGACCCGGTTCGCCTCATCGAGGATATAGATGTTGGTGCCCGCATCCCGGGTATCGAAGAAGAACTGCACCAACCCCTCGCTGGCGTAGGCATCGACGATGCTCGGCAGATGCTGGCTGTGGGTCTTGTCGAGCCGCAGCGGCAGGTGATCCAGCTTGTTGTGGGAGATATGGCGGTAAAAATCGATGGCGTTCTCCAGCTTCTTCACCGACACCCCGCGCCGCTCGAAGAAGATGCCGTACTTCTCCTTACCGAGCGCCATGGTCTTGACCAGCTGCTGCTTGTCGCGGGCCAGGCGCAGATCGATACACTCCGCTACCAGCGTCTGGAAGCGGGAGCGCACCAGAGAGCGGAAGTGCTGGCTGTAGCAGAATACCTCGATCATCTCGGGGGCGGCGGCATCCTGATGCATCTTGCCGAGGATGGTGGTGAGGGCATCGACCACCGCCTCGTCTCCCTGGAAGTGCAGGGTACGGATTTCACTCCAGGAGTTGCGATAGACCAGATCCACCGAACCGACCAGACACTCCTGATTGCGACCAAACGAGAAGACATCCACGGTGTTGGCATCGAACTCGATTACCTGCCCGACCCAATGGCTGGTCGGGTCCATCTCCAGATTGAGGAAGATGGAGAGCTGGCGGATCTCGCACGGTCGGCTGAGCGCCAGGTTGGTCGCGAGCGGGTACTTCTCGGGGAAGCAGCCGGAGAGATCGCGACAGAACTGGTGCAGATTGTCGATGTGCAGATCCGACCCCTGATTGAACAGGTGCACCCGCGACTGGGGCGTCAGCAGATCGTTGAAATAGGCCCAGGAGACCAGCTTGCTGATGTAACCGTTGAACTCGAGCGGTGCACGGCCAATGATGTCCACCGGCTCCAGCGAATGTTTGTAGAGATACCAGCCGGCGCGGTTGAGGCGACCGTGCGGCACCTGCACGAAGCTGAGATCCGGCTCGCTCAGATCCGGCGCTATTTTGAGGTTCACCCGCTGCACCTTGCCCGGCAGGCTCTCGAAAGCGGCATAAAGCTTGCGCGACAAGATGCCGATATCTTCCGGGTTGATCGACTCGCTGATGTTGTTGCGGCGGGCGAACTGGATCAGGTTGCGGTAGCTCTGCATCAGAGCTTCCAGCAACTCGGCATGGGCGATCTTCACCTCCTCGACCTTCCACTCGTGGCGGTGATCGAGATGGTACAGCTTCTCCTGACTCCAGCCCCAGTAAGAGACCAGCTGGCTCATCTGCTCGCGACGCCACTCGGGAGAGTGATCGTCCTTGGGATGGCTGAGGCCATCGCACACCTTGAGGTAGAAGCAGCGGCGCACCAGATCGAGTCGCGCCATGTCACCGATGGACTTGAGGTAGTTGGTCACCTTGTCCAGCATCAGGCAGTAGTTGTCGAGCCGGTAGTGCATCCCCTCGTTGTGCTGGAACCAGTCACGGCCAATCATCGAGAGCAGGCGGGTATTGGGGTACTCGTGGGAGTAGGCTTCCATCAGCACCGACTTGAGCACGGCTTTATAGGGGGAGTCGATCCCCTTGTAGAGCTGCCACAGGGCCGAGCCGAAATACTCCTCGGCCGGGATCCGGTTAAAACTGCCCAGATCGAGCCAGTCATCCTGATCGAGCTGACCGCTCTCGAACAGCCCGTTCACATATTCGTCGTAGTGGTCGTCATATTCGACGGGCACCAGATACCAAATGAGCCGCTTGCCGGCGATATGCATGGCGCTGCGGTAGAACTCGTCGAGCAGCAGCAGATGCTGGGCGCTGCCACAGCTCTCCCCCTGCATCTCGGCATCATTGGTCTGGCGGAACTTGTCTTCCGGGATCAGGAAGAAGTTGAGATCGACCCCGCGCTGTTCCGCCCACTTGGAGAGTTGCTGGCACTTCTGCTCCAGCAGATCGAGCCGCGTCTGCGACAAACCGGCCACGTGGCAGACCCAGATATCGAGATCCGAGTGACAGCACTGGCCGATGGAGGAGGTGCTGCCCATGGAGTAGAGCCCTTGAATGGCTCGGTCATGGGTCGCAAGCCCGTTGAGGCAATTTGCATTCTGGCAGAGGTCATCGATGAAGGCTTGCTGTTCCGGGGTGGTGTTGAAACTCCAGATGCCATGAGGGACATCACCGGAAACATAGCCAGGCAACAGGGGATGATTGAAGTGCAGCATGACCGGCAGCAGTTGAAATACCTGCTGCCCGTAGCGACTCATGAGGCCCAGCGCCCGTTGCGTCTTGAGACGGGTAATCCCGTCATAACGAGCAACCAGCGTGTCGAGTTTTTCCAGCAATGCCCTGCCTATCACCAAGGTGAAAATGACGCACCAAAAGCGGGATACGTCAAAAAAGTGTGATCATGTTAACAATGCAAACAGCAGTGGTAAACAAGCCGACAGCGAATCACCGGATTATTTCTGGTACGACCACAACAAGTATCAGGGGAAACGGTTAAATTTCAATAATTTCAATGAATTAATCAATCACCTCAACTTAATGAAAATCATTTTCAGCCTCCATTTTTGAGCTTGAGCCCGCTTTTGCCGGCTCCGCCATGAAAGCCCGGGCAAAGGGTGGTAATATCGATTTCCTTCTAAAAATGAAACAACTGATTGATATGGCAGCCCGAACCCTGAAAATTGCCACTCGCAAGAGCCCGCTGGCCCTGTGGCAGGCCAACTTTGTAAAAGACCAGCTTGAAGCCCTGCATCCAGAGTTGCAGGTCGAACTGGTACCGATGAGCACTCAGGGTGACAAGATCCTCGATACCCCTCTGGCCAAAGTGGGCGGCAAGGGGTTGTTCGTCAAGGAGCTGGAGACCGCCATGCTGGAAGGGCGCGCCGACATCGCCGTCCACTCCATGAAAGACGTGCCGGTGGAGTTCCCCGAGGGGCTCGGTCTGCACACCATCTGCGTGCGGGAAGATCCGCGCGATGCCTTCGTCTCCAACCGCTTCAAGGCCATTGCCGAGCTGCCGCAAGGGGCCGTGGTCGGCACCTCCAGCCTGCGTCGCCAATGCCAGCTGCGTGCAGCCCGCCCCGACCTGGTGATCCGGGATCTGCGCGGCAACGTCAACACTCGCCTTGCCAAGCTGGATGCCGGTGAATATGACGCCATCATTCTGGCAGCCGCCGGTCTGAAACGACTGGAGATGGCGCACCGCATCACCGCCTTTATCGAGCCGGAGCAGAGCCTGCCAGCCAACGGTCAGGGGGCTGTCGGCATCGAATGCCGCCTCGACGATCATGAGCTGCACGCCCTGCTGGCGCCGCTGGAGCACGCCGAGACCCGCACCCGGGTATTGACCGAGCGCGCCATGAACCGCGCCCTGCAAGGAGGATGTCAGGTGCCTATCGGTGCCTATGCACTGGTCGAGGGCGAACAGATCTGGCTGCGCGGTCTGGTGGGCAGCCCGGATGGCACCCGCGTCATCCGCGACGAAATACGCGGCCCGGTCAGCGAAGGCGAAACGCTGGGAGAGACACTGGCACAGCGCCTGCTGGCGGCTGGCGCCGACGAGATCCTGGCCGAGGTCTACCGCGCATGATCCCGCTGGTGGTGCGTCCGGCCGCTCAGGCCACCGAGCTGGCGCAGTTGCTGCGCCGGCACGGTCATGCACCACTCTGCTGCCCACTGCTGGAAACGGTCGCGGGCAGCGACCTCCCCCGCTTGGCCGACATGCTGCAAGATGCCGACATCGTTATCGCCGTCAGCATCCATGCCGTTCATTTTGCACACGATTTTCTGTTGCAAACTGGTCTGACCTGGCCACATATTGAGTACTTCGCAGTGGGTCAGGCGAGTGCCGATGCCTTTGCCGGAGTGGGCGTGCGGGCGATCTGCCCGGACGACCCGCGCAGCGAGGGACTGCTGGCCCTGCCCGAACTGCAGCAGGTGAGCGGCAAGCGGGTGGTGATCCTGCGCGGCAATGGCGGGCGGGATCTCATCGCCAGCACGCTGGCCTCACGCGGTGCTCTGGTGCACTATTGTGCCGCCTATGAGCGCCACTACCCCGACTTTGACGGGGAAGCATTGACCCGCCACTGGCAGGCAGCGGGACTCGACAGCCTGCTTGTCACCAGTGGTGAACTGTTGCAACGGCTACTGGAGCTGGTTCCCACCAGCCAGCAGCCCTGGCTTTTTGACCGCCTGCTGGTGGTCCCCAGTCCGCGCGTGGCCGAGATGGCCAGCGCTGCGGGCTTTATCCATATCACGATTGCCCAAGGTGCATCCAACCAGGCCCTGATGGCCGCACTGGAACTGAGGAAGATGGAATGACAGCACAACAAGAATCCCAGGTCACACCCCAGCCGACCACGGTGGTCAATGGCAGCAAGAGCCGCTCCGGTGCCGTTCTGGGAGGGGTCGCCATCCTGCTGGCCCTTGGCCTGACCGGTGGTCTCTATCTGCATGGTCACAAGAATGCGGTGGCCCAGCAGGCCGAACTGGCCCAGCTCAAGCAGCAGCTGGCCAGCGCCATGAACAAGATTGACCAGAGCAACAGCAAGGATGCCGAACAACTGGCCGCGCTGGGCCAGACCCAGCAACGGCTGCAGGGCGAGATGCAGGGGCTGCAGAACCGGGTATTGGACCTCAACGACAAGCGCCCCAACGACTGGATGCTGGCCGAATCCGAGTACCTGGTGCGCATGGCGGGCCGCAAGCTGTGGCTGGAACATGACCTTGTCTCTGCCATCACCCTGCTCGGCAACGCCGACGAGCGCATTGCCGCCCTCAACGACCCCAGCCTGATGCCGATCCGCAAGGCGCTGGCCGAAGATATCACCAAGCTCAAAGGGATGCCGCGCATCGACCGCGAAGGGCTGACCCTCAAGCTGGCCGCCCTCGAAGACCAGATCGAGCTGCTCCCGCTCTCCGCCGTCAACATGCCGGAAGCCAAACAAGAGCAGGATCAGGCGGTCAGCACCAATCCTGACGAGTGGGAGAGCAACCTGAAGAAGAACTGGGTCAAGTTCACCGAAAACTTCATCACCATCCGTCGCCGCGATGGCGCCGTGGAGGCGCTGCTCTCGCCACAGCAGGAATTCTTCCTGCGCGAAAACCTCAAGACCAAGCTGCTGCAGGCACAACTCGCCGTCTATCGCGAACAGCAGTCCCTCTATGAGGACAGCATCGACAAGGCGCAGCGCTGGCTGACCCAGTACTTCGATACCGACAACAGCGCCACCCACTACATGCAGGGTGAGCTCGACAAGCTCAAGGGCGAGCAGATCCAGATCAGCTATCCGGAGCAGTTCAAGACCCAGGCGATGCTGGAGCAGGTGCTGACCGAACGCCTGCAACGCATTCTGGCCAGCAGCTAAGGGGGCACCATGATCCGCATTATCATTCTGGTTGCCGTCATGGTCGCAGGGCTGATCTTCGGCCCACAGGCATCAGGCAACAAGGGCTATGTCCTGATTGCCCTCGGCAACTACACCATCGAATCTTCCGTCACCAGCGCGGTGATCCTGGCCGTGCTGTTCTACGGCGCGCTGCTCATCGTCGAGTGGCTGCTGGGCCGGGTGTTCGGTCTGCGCCGCAAGACCCTCGGCTGGTACGGCTCGCGTCGCCGCCGCAAGGCCAATCAGCAGACCGTGGCCGCAACCTTGGCGATGGCCGAAGGGCACTACAGCCAGGCTGAAAAGCTGATGCTCAAGGGCGCCAGCAACAGCGACACCCCGCTGCTCAACTATCTGAGCGCCGCCAAGGCGGCCCAGGCGCGCGGTGACGATGTCCGCCGGGATCAATACCTGCAAAAGGCGCAGGAGGAGAACCCCAAGGCCGAACTGGCGCTTACCCTGACCCAAACCCAGCTACAGATCGAGCAGGGCCAGTACGACATGGCGCTGGCGATGCTGGAGTCGGTCTACGCCCTCAACCCGCGCCATCCCATGGTGCTGGATCAGCTGCGTCAGGTACATCTGGCCCGCCACGACTGGGCAGCTCTGTGCGACCTTATCCCCACCCTGCACAAGGTGGGCAAGCTGACCCCGAAACAGGAAGAGGAGCTGCTGCAACAGGCATGGAATGGCCGTCTGCAGCAGGCGGCCAGCAATCTGGAGACCCTCAAGGCGGTGTGGCAGGAGCTGCCGCGCAAACTGCGCCTTGAACCTGAGCTGCTGGCCAGCTACGGAGATCTGCTGCGCGGGTTGGGTGCCGACAGCGAAGCGGCAACTCTTTGGCAGGAGGCACTGCGCAAGCAAGCCATGCCGCAGCTGCTGAGCCGTCTGCCCAAGCTGAAACTCGACAACTACCAGCCGCTGCTGGCGCTGCTGCAAAAACAGCAGGGGCAGCCGGAGGTCGACAACGCGCTGGCCCAGCTCTATCTGCTGGCCGGTCAGCTCGACGAAGCCCAGAAGCTGCTGGAGCAGCAGGTGGAGAAGGCGCCCAGTGCCGCCGTCTACCACGCACTCGGTCAGGTGATGGACAAGCGCCGCCTTACCAACAAGGCCAACGAGTACTACCGTCAGGCGCTGGACTTGGCGGGGATCTGATCCTGAAACTGCAAACAGCAAAAAAAAGAGAAGAGGCCGCACAATGCGGCCTCTTTTTTATCTCTTTGCTCTGCTCTCGTCAGGTGGTGAGCCGCTCCAGCTCGCCAATCAGCCAGATGGCCTCGGCGCGGTGGCTACCGCACACATCCGTCATCGGGCGAAAGCCGCCACATACCGCCGGCCGCTCTGGCTGGCCGAAGATCTTGCAGCCAAGGCGGGCATCAAGCTGGATGCAGGGGACGCCAGCCGGTTTGCCATCGGGCATGCCGGGGATGGCACTGCTGATACTGGGAGCGATGCAACAGGCACCGCAACCGGAACGACACTCCATACAACCCACTCCTGTCAAAGGATCAACCTGCACTGTCGGACTCTCTGCCACCATAGCCCAGGCCAGATGACAAACGTAGAGGGCAGGCAGCAAAAAGCCCGACCGCGAGGCGATCGGGCTTGATTCACTACCGCATGGCGGGCAGAGCCATCATCACAGGATGATGTCGCGAACCACGCTGTCTTTGCGTTCCAGATAATGGATCGACTTGATGCGGCGGATGGTACGGGATTTACCACGGATCAGCAGGGTCTCGGTGGTCGCCATCACGCCATCGCTGGTGATGCCGTCAAGCAGATCACCCTTGGTGATACCGGTGGCGGAGAAGATGACGTTGTCATTCTTCGCCATGTCTTCCAGCCTGAGCACCTTGTTGACGTCGATGCCGAGCGCTTCGCAGCGGGCAATCTCCTGCTCGCCCAGCGCGATCACCTCGGGGCTGTCGCCCTTGACCCGGTGACGCGGCACCAGACGGGCCTGCATATCGCCATCCAGCGCGCGGATCACCGCAGCTGAGATCACCCCTTCCGGGGCGCCGCCAATGCCGTACAGCATGTCCACTTCGCTGTCCGGCAGACAGGTGAGGATGGAGGCTGCGACGTCACCATCGGGAATGGCGAAAACGCGCACGCCCAGCCCCTGCATCTCCTTGATCGCCTTGTCATGACGCGGCTTGGCCAGGGTAATGACAGTCAGACGGGAGAGCGGCTTGCCCAGCGCCTTGGCCACGGCCTTGAGGTTCAGCTCGAGAGCCTGATTCAGGTCGATGGCGCCTTTGGCTCTGGGCCCGACGATCAGCTTTTCCATGTACATGTCAGGCGCTTTCAGGAAGGAACCCTTGTCGCCCACCGCCAGCACGGCCAGCGCATTGGCCTGACCCATGGCAGTCATGCGGGTACCCTCGATAGGATCGACCGCGATATCCACCGCGTCGCCATGCCCGGTACCGACCTTCTCACCGATGTAGAGCATCGGCGCTTCATCAATTTCACCTTCGCCGATCACAATCTCACCATCGATCTCGATCTGGTTGAGAATGTGGCGCATGGCCGCAACGGCCGCCCCATCGGCGATATTCTTGTCACCACGTCCGAGCCACTTGTAGCCAGCCAGTGCAGCCGCTTCCGTCACTCGGGAAAACTCGATTGCCAGTTCACGTCTCATCGCATATCCAACCTATGGAGCTCGAAAACGGGCGGCATTCTACCACAAGGGCAAACCTTTGCGCACAAAAGTAGCTGACAGGCGCATAAATGTAGCCAATTCATCCAATTGCAATCCAACTGCCATCGACTCTTCATCCAACTGTCACCCCGCTGTCATCCACCCTCCCTAGGATGGCCCCGTCTTCCAAACAAAAGCTTGCAACACAAGGGATTAAGATGAAAAAGCTGACTGTAGTGGCACTGGCGCTGACTGCCGCCTTCCAGGCTCAAGCCGTTGAAGTGTATAAAAATGACACCTCTTTGCTGGATCTCTATGGCCGCATCTATGCCGGTCAATTCTTCGGTGACAAGAAAGAAAACGTCAGTACTACCAATCCGAATGGTACCAAGGACTACAGTGCCAAGCAGGGTGCCAACCAGTTTGTCCGCTTCGGCGCCAAAGCCGAGACCCAGATCCAGAGCGGTCTGAAAGCGCTGGCCCAGTATGAAGTGCAGATGTATATCAACGACAGCGAGAAGACCATCAGCGAGAACTCCGACAACCTGCGTACCCGCCTGGCCTTTGCCGGTGTGGGCGCAGACTGGGGTAGCGTCACCTTCGGCCGTCAGAAAGGGGCCCCGGGCTTCCTGGCTGACTGGACCGACGTATCCCTCTCCGATGGCTACGGCAACGATGCGCTGGGTGCCAAGACCGACACCTTCGCCACCAACCGCGCCGGTTCCGTGCTGAAATACTCCGGTCTGTTCAACGGCTTCCAGCTCGACACCAGCTACAAGTTCGACGGCGGCGATACCGAACAGACCACCAGCAAGGATAGCGATGCCGCCTACGGTGCTGCCGTGGCCTATACCTTCCCGTTCAATCTCTCGCTGGGTACCGCCTACAACGTCGGCATCCGCGACAAGAGCGGCGAGAGTGATGCCAAGCTGTGGATCATCTCTGCCAAGTACGACAACAAGGCCGCCTACGCCGCCCTGAGCTACGCCGATGGCAGCGACTTCCTGGCCACCGGCACCGACCACACCGGCTGGGAAGCCGCGCTGGGCTACAACTTCGAGAATGGCTTCGGTCTGATGGCGCTGTGGAACAAGCAGGAGCAGGACAAGGCTGGCGTCAAGAAGGACAACGTGGACTACTACACCCTGGGCGCCCAGTACAAGTTCAACAAGAACCTGCGCGTCATCGGCGAGTACCGCATCAACAATCTGGACAGCGTGGCCGGCACTGCGACTGCCAACAAGGATGACTTCCAGCTGGCTGCCCGTTACGACTTCTAATCGGGTCAGGATGGATACCAAAAGCGCGATGGCATGCCATCGCGCTTTTTGCTTTGTTCACGTAGCGGCAAACTGGCCTAGGCTCAACAGGTGATGTTTGTACGACACGAGGCTGGATGATGTTGAAACAGCTTGCTGCACTCCTGCTTTTGCTGGCTCTGCCGGCACATGCACTCTCGATCGCCATGGTGCTCTGGCGCGGCGAGACTGCGGCCGAAACCGGTTTTCGCGAAGAGCTGCTGCGCCTTGGCTATCAACCCACCTTCACCACCTTCGATGCAGCGCAGGATCGCGCCACGCTGGCGGCCATGCTGCGCCAGCAAATTGAGCCCAAGCTGGCCAGCTACGACTACATCTACACCTTCGGCACCACTGCCACCGCCATGACCAAGAGTCTGCTGGCCGATCGCAAGCCCCTCATTTTCAGCGTGGTCTCGGATCCGGCAGGTGCCGGTTTTCTGGCAAAGGATAAAAACCTGAACAAGATGGTGGCAGGCACCAGCAACATGGTGCCGATGGCGCTGCAGCTGGCCAATGCCAGCAAGTACCTGCCCGCCGGCAAACGGCTACTCGTCCCCTTCAATCCGCGGGAGCAGAACACCCGCCTCGTCACCGACATGCTCATCTCCGAGGCCAGACGCTACGCCTGGCAGGTGGTCCCCTGGCGGATTGCCCCGGATCCCAAGCGGCTCGATAGCGAGCTGAAGCGATTGCAGCAGGATGCCAGCAACGACATCGTCTTTCTGGCGGCAGACAGCTACCTGCTCTCCATCGCTCCCCGTCTGCTAAACACCCTGAACGAAGCTGGCATCCCCACCATCTGCAGCGCCGAGCTATTCGTCCAGCACGGCTGCACGGTCGGTACCATCAGCAGTTACAAGCTGCTCGGCAAGATGGCCGCCGACATCATCCACCTCAACCAGCAGGGCATCCCGCTGCAGGATATCGCTCTGAAGTTCGATGCCAATCCCAAGCTGGTACTGGGCCCCCTCGGCAAACTGCACCAAAGCGGGCAATAACAGAGCCCGCCCAACCAATCCCTTGATGGAGATCCCGGCGCGGCAAGTGCCGGTCGGGTATGATGTCGGCTTCCGGATTCGAGGCGCCTCCCATGAGTACCACCGTCTTCTTTGCCGTGCTGCTGGCAGCCCTGCTCCATGCCAGCTGGAATGCCCTTGTCAAAATCGGTGAGGAGCGACTGGTCGGCATTTCGCTGGTCGCCCTCTTCTCCGGGTTGATTGCCGCAGTCGCCCTGCTGCCAATGGGGTTGCCATCACTGGCTGAACTGCCCTGGCTAGGCCTCTCCATCCTGCTCCATACCGGTTACTGCCTCTTTCTCAGTCATGCCTACAATCAGGGCGACTTTGGCCAGATCTATCCGCTCGCCCGCGGCAGCGCCCCGCTGCTCGCCATGCTGTTAAGTGCCATGCTGCTCGGTGACTACCCGGGCTACGGCGGCATCGTCGGCGCCTGTGTGCTGATCATGGGAGTCCTGCTGATGGCTTGGCGAGGGGGGCAGCAACGCCTTGGCAGCAAAGCAGTTAGGGCCGCGCTGATCACCGCCATGTTTACCGCGACTTATACCCTCTCGGATGGGGCCGGCGCCCGGGCTGGCGGCGAGCCGATGCGCTATACCCTCTGGTTGTTCGCCTGTACCGGTCTGGTGATGTTGCTGGTACTGATCGCCCACCAGAAGCGCAACACCTGGCGCCAGATCCGCCGGCATGCTGCAGCAGGCGCGACAGGAGGAGCCATGTCCCTGATCGCCTACGGCATCGTCATCTGGGCCATGACCCAGGCTCCCATCGGCGTGGTTGCAGCCCTGCGCGAAAGCAGCGTGTTGTTCGCCATGCTACTCTCGGTCTGGCTGCTGAAAGAACCGCTGGGTCGAGCCCGCCTGACTGCAGCCGCCATTATTACCGGTGGCGTGCTGTTGACTCGCCTTGGATAAGGGAATCAATTTTCATTTGCTTTTAAATCTGTCGACAAACTATGCCTTTATCTATTCACGGATATCGAGCGAAAAATAGATGTTCCAGAATCGTAAATGATTACATCCGCAACGTATTAATTAACTGGCATTGCTATTTTGATCTGATTGAGAACCATATGGCTAACTTACCAATTCGATGCCGTTAATGGTAAAATCGCGCCCATTCAATGCTTGGCAGCACCACCCCCTCTCTCCATGGCATTCACCATGCAGGTTCGTCAAACAGTGATTTGCGGCCACCAAACGATCCGTGGCTGAACGTTTGTGCCTGTCGCAATGCGACAGGCTGATGCACTCCGGATAATTAATTTATCCAGCTTGATATGTTTAATTTTTGATTATTTAAAATGCTGCACCAGCAGGGAGTTTTATATGTCAGCAAAAAAGCTGAAATTGGGTGCCTTTATATTGATGATACTCACATCGGTATTTGGCGTTACTAATATCGGGATCGGTTTCTACCGCATGGGATATGCCGCCATTCCGATGTTCGTGGTCGGCGGTCTGTTCTTTTTCATCCCCTTCATCTTGATGATGATTGAGTTCGGTACCGGTTTTCGCAAAGAGGCTGGCGGCATCTTTACCTGGATGCGCCACTCGGTCTCGACCCGTTACGCCTTTATCGGGCTGACCATGTGGTTCGCCTCCTACGTCATCTGGATGTTCGGCAAGGCGCTCTCCATGTGGGTGCCCCTCTCCTTCATGCTGTTTGGCCGCGACATCACCGTTATCCCGGTCACCCTGGGCACAGGTATCGACTTTGGCCCCTTCATTCTGGGCTTAGTCGCCATCGCACTGGTGGCCATCGTCACCAAGCTCATCACCTTCGGTAGCGCTCGCTTCGCCAAGGTAGCGGCCATCGGCGGCCTCTCCGTCGTAGCCCTCAACGTGCTGTTGCTGGTTGGCGGCGTCCTGACCTTCGCCGTGAGCGGCATGACCCTGCAGGAGCCCTTCACCGAGGCATCGCTGACCTCTTCTCCCAATGCCGCCTTCAACGACATCATCCCCTTCCTCGGCTTCATGGTATTCGCCATCTTCGCCTACGGCGGCGTCGAAGCGATGGCCGGCGTGGCTGACGAACTGGAAGATCCCGAGCGCGACCTCAAGCGCGGCATCTTCCTCTCCGGCGCCTTCATCGTGCTCTGCTACATCATCGGCTTTCTGGCGGTCGGCTCCATCATGCGCTGGAGCGATTTCCCGGCCGAGGGGATCACCTCCCTCTCAGCCCTCTTCATCATCATGCTGGAACTGGGTCGTCATCTGGGTGGCGAGTGGCTGGGCCAGATCTTCATGCGCTTTGCCGGCCTTGGCATGTTCCTGAGCTATCTGGGCGCCTTTATCGCCCTCTCCTACGCACCGCTGCGCCAGTTTATCACCGGCACCCCCAGCTACTTCTGGCCGGAGCGCTTCCAGCGTGAGAACCAAAATGGCGTTCGCGTCGAGGCCCTCAAGGTTCAGGCCTGGGTGGTCTGCATCTTCATCGCGGCCAAATCCATCTTCACCCTGATCAACCCGGAAGGGGCTGCCGCCCTCTATGAACTGATCATAACCATGACCAACGTCGGCATGACCCTGCCCTACATGTTCCTCATCTACGCCTGGTATCGCTATCGTCACAACCCTGCATTGGAGAAGGATCTGATCTTCTTCAAGAGTTCGAGCTCGGTACTGCTGGCCACCATTGTCAGCCTGATCCTGGTGGCATTCGGCAACGTCTTTACCGTGGTCGCCCCCTTTATCTCCGGTGACATCTCGACCGGTGTCTGGACCATCATAGGCCCGGTACTGTTCGTCATCATCGCCATGCGGTTCAAAATCAAGCAGGAAGATGCCCACTGATCGGCTATTTCATCCTGATAGTCAGCGGGGCCTTCGGGCCCCGTTTTTTCCTTTAACATCAGCTAAAACGGCCTGTTATAAGACTTCAAAGAGACCTTTTTGGATACTCAAGTCAGGGCCTTAACGGTTACAACGCAGCAAATTATCAATATCAAGGTGAGAATCATTGTGAAGCGCCAATTCACGACATATAACTTACCGAGATATCCCTGTTTTTTGTCCGGTAGAGCAGATCATGATGATGCGTTCCCTTCTTCCCCTGTTGCTTGGCGCAGTAATGCTGCCGGCCGCTATGGACAGTGCCCACGCCAACCCCTTTTCCGCTAGCAGCAATCACAGCTTTCTGGAGCGAAGGGATATTCCCAACCTCAATTCGGCCGCTTTCGTGGTCGCCAACCACAGAACCGGCGAAGTGCTCTCCGAGCACAACGGCAGTCGGGTGATGCCCATCGCCTCTCTCACCAAGTTGATGACCGCGCTGGTGGTACTGGACGCCAACCAGCGCCTCAATGAAACCCTCACCGTCACCAATGCGGATGTTGATCGTATCAAGGGCACAGGTTCACGTCTGGCCATCGGTTCGAAACTGAGCCGGGCCGAGATGCTCCATATCGCCCTGATGTCGTCGGAAAACCGCGCAGCCTCTGCGCTGGGACGCAACTACCCGGGCGGTCTGCGCGCCTTCGTCGAGGCGATGAATGCCAAGGCTCGCATGCTGGGGATGTGGAACACCCACTATGCCGACAGCACCGGCCTCAACCCGCGCAATGTCTCTACCGCCCAGGACTTGGCCAAGCTTGCGGCAGCCGCCGCTGCCTATCCGCTGATCCGCCAATACTCCACCGACGATCAGAGCTATGTGCGAACCAACAAGAGCCAGCTTCACTATCGCAACTCCAACCGGCTGGTTCGCGAGGGTCAGTGGGAATTTACCCTCTCCAAAACCGGCTATATCCGCGAAGCGGGTCGTTGTCTGGTGCTGGGTACCAGGGTGAACAACGAGCCGGTGATCATGGTGCTGCTGAACGCCGAAACCACCAACGACCGGGTGGCCGATGCCAAGCGGATCAAAACCTGGCTGGAGAGCTCTGGCAGAACAACCCTGGCAGCCAACCAGAGCGCCATGTTGCGCGAGTAATCGATCCTGAAAACTCAAAAAGCGAGGCTCCTGCCTCGCTTTTTTCATGCCGGCCATAGCCATTGCAAACGGGGGCCAGATCACACCTAAAGTAACCCTCTCCGCCACCCCGTTACGAAATGTAACCGCTCAATAGCGTGATTCACATTAACGGAATCAATGAGTTGTAAATCAAACACCACACTTTTAGCGTGCTGGCTCAACCCTGTAACCTCGAGCAAGCAATATGCGCATATCCAGTATCGAGTGTGGGCGGGTAATCGCCATATTGGCCGTGATGACCATTCACGTATCCCCTTTCGCTCACCCCTTCGACCCCACGCAGTGGGGTAGCGAGAGCTACCTCTGGCTCAGCGGCATCATCAACCAGCTCTGCCGCTTTGCCGTACCGCTGTTTTTCCTCTGTGCCGGCTATTTTCTGCAACCCAAGCTGAGTGCTGGAGCACCGATGAGCGTGGCATGGCGTTACTGCCGCCCCCTGCTCCAGCTCTGGCTGGTCTGGAGCCTCGTCTACCTGCTGGTGCCCTTCAATCCGCTGAATGCCATCGAACAGGGTTATCTGAACTCCCTCAACGCACAGTGGCAGTTCCAGCTCGGAGATACGGTCAATCGCTGGCTGGTCGGCGGCATGATCCACCTCTGGTTTCTGCCGGCACTGATCCTGGCGGTCACCCTGCTGGCGTTTTGCCAGTGGCTTGGCAAGCTGGGATTCGCCCTCATGCTGGGTGCCGGGCTCTACCTGTTGGCACTGCTCGGTGGTTCCTATGCCAAGCCATTGCTGGGAGAGGAGTGGCTATTGCTCACCCGTAACGGCCCCTTCTTCTCCCTGCTGTTTGTGGCAATGGGGGCCCGCTTGCGCCAGCAGCAGTGGCAACCGTCGGCCCGCAGCGGATGGTGGCTACTGCTGGGTGGACTCGCGCTCTATGGGCTGGAAGCCTGCGTTCTGCGCGCTTTTGCCGGTATCCCGCTGACTCGCCACGATTTTCTGCTCGGTTCCGTGCCCTGGGCTGTCGGCCTCTTTGGCCTGTTGCTGGCCCATCCTGACTGGGGTAAGGGAAGCTGGCTCGCCCGCCAATCCCCCAAGGTGCTGGGCCTTTACTGTCTGCACATGATGCTGGTGGTCTGGCTCTTCACCTTTGGCCCGCAGGGCGCTTCCATTCTATGGGAGTTGGTCAAGGTGCCACTGCTGCTGGGTGCCTCACTGCTTGCTTATCGCCTGCTGGCTACCTTGCCTGCGACCCGCTGGTTGCTGCGTACCCAGTAATTTCGTTCTCCGGCCCGCACCTTGCGGGCCAGTCTCCTTGCACAACTCGCCACCCCATCGCCCGCGCTTATCTCCCTCTACACACTTCCATTTTCATCTTGCCACACAAATGAAAATCAATATCATTGGCATCCCGATTTTTTTCGGGACAGATACTAATTACAATTAAATCAACAAGTTCGGGCCATCAGGCCGCACCTTCAAGAGTCAAATTGAATATGCAGCACCCTCACTTTCGCAGAACCCTCATCTCGCTGGCACTGTTCGGTACAGCCCTTCATGCCCAGGCTGCCGATGAAACCATGACGGTCGTCGGCAAGCGCAGCCAGCATGAGGAGGTCGCGACAGCGACCCGCACCAGCACGCCGGCAAAACTGGTGCCGCAAGCCATCGACAGCGTCAAGGCAAGCGAGCTGACCGCCTTCGGCCAACCCACCCTGAGCGAAGCTCTGGCCGGCATTCCCGGGGTCAACGCCAGCGGTGATACCCGCTTCGACGGGGTCAATATCCGCGGCTTCAGCGCCAGCAACGACTTCTATCTCGACGGATTTCGCGATGACATGCAGTACACCCGCGATCTCGGCAATATCGAGCGGGTCGAGGTATTGAAAGGGCCGGCAGCCGTACTCTACGGCCGTGGCAGCACGGGGGGCATAGTGAACCGGGTCAGCAAGACACCGCAAAAGGGACAAGCCTCCAGCGTCACAGCCCGGGTTGGCAGTTTCGACACTCAGCGGCTGGCCGCAGACCTCAATGGTGAAGCGAGCGAGCAGCTGCAACTGCGCCTCAACATGGCGCAGGAGGATAAAGAGAGTTTCCGCAACGGAGTAACCGGCAAACGCACCCTGCTGGCACCATCAGCCAACTGGGAGATCAGCGACAACCTCAACTGGCTGGTGCAGTTTGAGCGCAACGAGCACAACCGCATGCCGGATCGCGGTATCCCCGGCGTCAATGGCCGACCGGCAGATGTGCCACGAGAGTATGTTTACAGCGACACCAGCCGCGACTTCATCGACGATGTGGCGCAGTCGACCCGCTCTCGCCTCTCCTGGGATATCAACGATCAGTGGCAACTGCGCCAGCAACTCGCTTACACCACCCTCGACAGCCAGTTCGACAACACCTATGTCACCAGCGTGAAAGGGGACAAGGTGACCCGCTCCCGCTGGCAGCAGGATTTGAAGGCCAAAAACCTGATCAGCAACACCGAGGTAGAAGGTCAGCTGCAAAGCGGCCCCGTCGAGCATCGTCTGCTCATCGGTTTGGAACAGGATTGGCAGGCACGCACGCCCAAGCTCTATCAGAATGCCGCCCCCATTGCGCCCGGCAACCTCTATGACCCAGGCTCGCTGCCCAGCTACAACGGCCCGATGAAGCTCTCCAGCGATGCCAACCACAAGGTGCGTGGCAACGGCATCTATCTGCAGGATCAGCTCAGCCTGGGCGACTGGCATCTGGTGGGTGGGCTGCGTCGCGACGACTTCACCGTCACCAGCCGCCGCAACGACCTCAACAAGGAGGAGACCCTTTCGGTCACCAGCCTGAGTCCGCGCCTGGGCCTGGTATGGAATCCCCTTGAGGAGCATGCGTTCTACGCCTCCTACAGCAAAACCTTTACCCCGGTGGGCGGCGAGCTGATCGGGTTCACTCCGGGAGATCCCAACAACCAGCTGGAACCGCAGCACACCCGTCTCTACGAAGGGGGCGTCAAGAGCGACTGGCTGAATGGCCGACTGGCGACCACTCTCTCTGTCTACCGGCTGGAGATGTACAACAAACGCAGCAAGGATCCGCTGGATCCCACCAAGGTGATCCTGACCGGATTGCAGCGTACCGACGGGGTCGAGCTGAGCGCCCGCGCCCAGCTGACCGACGAGCTCTATCTGCGTGGCGGTATCGCCATTCAGGATGCCGAGCAGGTTAAGGCGGATGCCGATCTGCAGGGCAAACGGCCGATGAACGTCTCTCGCCAGAATGGCCAGCTGTTCGCCGGCTACCAGAGCGGCAAACAGGGCTGGTTTGGCGAGGCGGGGATGACAGCAGTGGGCGATCGCTTTGCCGACAACGCCAACACCACTGTGTTGCCCGGTTACGCTCGCTTCGATGCCCGTGCCGGTTACCGCTGGCAGCAGTGGGAAGCCGAGCTGAGCGCGGAGAACCTGACCGACCACGAGTATTTCGTCAGCGCCACCGGCGCCACCCAGATTATGCCGGGAACGCCCCGTCAGCTGATGCTGACCGGCAGTTACCGTTTCTGATCCCTCTAACCGACCATCCTCACTGGCCAGCCCTTGCTGGCCAGTTTTTTATGAAACACAGATGATGAAACGCAGAAGAATTCCCCTTCACAACAACAAATGGGTGCGCCGCCTACATGCCTGGGCCGGATTTTTCACCCTTACCCTGATGCTGATCTATGGCATTACCGGGCTCTGGTTGCAGCACAGGGCCGTATTACCGCTACCCGGCCCCCATACCGTCAAGTCGAGCGAAGAGATAGCGCTGACCGCACCACTGGCCAGCCCCGATGAGCTGAAGAGTCTGCTGCAGCAACGCTACGCGGACGGATTCGAGGATGGGCGTGCCATGATCACCCCGGCCCAGCGACTGCCGACACCATCCGGTGAGCTTGCCCTCCCCGCCCGCTGGGAGATGCGTGGCGTCACCCTCACCCACAGCGTGGCCGCCAGCTATGTGGAAGGCACCCTGCTGGTACGCACCGACTTGCAGCAGGCGAACTTTGCCGCCAGCCTCAACCGGCTGCATCGCGGCATGGGAACTGGCCTTGGTTGGCAACTGTTTGGCGATCTCGCCGCGCTGGCACTACTGTTGCTCGCCCTCACCAGCCTCTTTATGTGGACCAAGCTGCACGGCTCACCCAAAGCCGTCGCCCTGATGCTCTTTGGCGGCACTTTTGGCACCTTGCTATTTGCCCTGTGGGGATAAGTTTCTTTTTCATAACAGGCTATTACGCTCGAACGAGCGGAATACTGGCAGAAAAAGAAGCTTTCTGGCGGCAAGAAAAGAGAGGGATAAGCGGGCGAGTTAAAAGAGGAAAAAGCCGCTCCAGCCATGCAGAGCGCCAAGAAATAAAAAGCGGAAAAAACAAAAGGCCATCATTGCTGATGGCCTTTTGTCATGAATTTGATGGTGCCCGGGGTCGGACTCGAACCGACACGGTTATTCACCGGCGGATTTTGAATCCGCTGCGTCTACCGATTTCGCCACCCGGGCAACTGCGAGGGATTATACGAATGGCTGGATGCCATGCAAGGTGTTTTTCGATTGAACACTCCTGTTTGTTCATTTATTCAACGCCTTGCCGACACCGGATCAGTTACATAGAATGCCGCCATCCTTATAATGGAATAAAAACGATGGCCAAGCATAAAAAAGTCCAACAAACCCCCTCCAAGCCTGCGGCAGAGCAACACCCGTCAGCAGGTCTGCTGCGTCGGCTGGGAGCCCTCATCTACGACTATCTGGTCGTCACTTCGCTGCTCGTCATTGCCGGTTTTATCGGCATGGGCGTCGCCAAACTGCTGCTGGTTACCGGCATGGCCAGCGTGCCGGCGGGTGAAGATACCGTCTGGTTGCTGACCCGCCATCCCCTGAGCCTGCTCTATACCCTGTGGCTCGCCTTTGTCATCTGCGGTTTCTACACCTGGTTCTGGACTCGCGCCGGCCAAACCATCGGCATGCGGGCCTGGCGGCTGCGCATCCAGAACGAAGATGGCAGCAATATCCGCATCACTCAGGCGCTGATCCGGCTCGCCACTGCCGCCTTCGGCCTTGGCAATCTGATGTGTCTCTTCAACCGCAAGGCACCGCGTGCTTTCCAGGATATCTGGGCAGAGTGCCAGGTCGTGGTATTGAGCAAACAGGAAAATCTGGAACTGCTGAACAAGTAAGCCTTGCTCGACAAGAATGAAAAAGGGCACCGAAAGGTGCCCTTTTTCATTCCAGAACCGCTACTGTTTGCGGCCGAGGATATAAAGCGATATGCCGCCAAAAAGCAGACTGGGGGCAATCGCCGCCAGGATCGGGGGAACCGAGTAGACCAGCGTAACGGGGCCAAATACCCGATCACTAACGTAGACGGCGAAGCCTGTCATGATTCCCATCAGCATCCGCGCGCCCATGCTCACCGAGCGCAGCGGGCCAAAGATAAACGAGGAGGCCAGCAGGATCATGGCCACCACCGAGAAGGGGGCCAGCAACTTGCGCCACATCTCCAGCTTGTAGCGGCCGGCATCCTGCTTGTTGGCGTCCAGATAGCCGATGTAGTCGCGCAGGCCGGAGATCGAGAGGTTTTCCGGATCGATACTCACCACCCCCAGCTGTTTGGGCGTCAGTTCTGAGCTCCACTCCATCTGGGCATGCTGTTCGCTCTGCACCCGGGTCGGATCATCAAAGCGGGTGACCTGTACCTGCTTGAGCAGCCAGTGGTGCTGTTCAAACGTCCCCTCCTGCGCCTGAACCACATCGATCATCTTGCGCTCGGGGGTAAAGCGGTAGAGGGTGATTCCGGTCAGCGCGCCATCGTTGCGCACCCCGTTGATATTGACGAAGTTATTGCCATCGCGAGCCCACACCCCGTAGGCGGAGACGGTCAACCGCCCTTCGGAGATGGCGCCGGCACGAATATCATCCGCCATCCGCTTGGCAACGGGGGCCACATACTCCCCCATCAGCAACACCAGGATCATCAACGGGATCGCAGTTTTAAGCGCTGCCATCACGATACTGATCTTGGAGCGGCCCGCCGCCTGCATCACCACCAGCTCGGAGCTGGTCGCCAGCTGACCCAGACCGATCAGACCACCCAGAAGGGCCGCCAGCGGGAAGAAGAGCACCGCCTCTTTCGGCATCGAGAGCAGCACATAGTAGAGGGCATTGATCATGTCGTAGTTGCCCTCACCGACCGAGCGCAGCTGCTCCACGTACTTGATCAGACCCGCAAGGCCAACCAGCGTGATCTCACACAGCAGGATCGACATAAAGATGACCCGGCCGATATATCTGTCGAGAATGCCAAACATCAGCAGAAGTTCCTATGTTGCAGCATCATGCTGATTTTCTGTTGAAATAACGCCCTTTCACCCCGTTCCACCAGCTGGTTCCCTGCAGGTTGAGGGGCAAACCGATGAAAAGCAGGTAACCGAGCGGAACCAGGAACATCCCCGGCCAGTAGGGCAACCGGCCGCTGTCGATGGCCGAACGGGCAGCACTGAGCAGCAGGAAGTAAGAGAGATAGAGCATGATGGCAGGCAGCAGCTTGGCGTAACGGCCCTGACGGGGATTGACCCGCGCCAGCGGCACCACCAGCAGGGTCAGCACCGGAATCGAAAGCGGCAACGAGAGGCGCCACTGCAGCTCCGCCATCATGGAGTTGTCCTGGGTACCGAACAGTTCCATGGTCGGCTTGGCTGCCGCCTTGCGGTTGGAGCGCTCCATCTCCTGCTGGCGAATGATCAGGCCGTACTCGCGAAAATCGGAGACCTGGAACTGCTTGCCGGAGAAGTTACCCTCATAGCGGGACCCATCGATCAGGGTCAGCCACTGCAAACCGTTGGCATCCACCGTCACCACCCCTTCGGATGCCACCACCACAGAGGGAGGATTGTTCCCTTCGGGTCGCTGCAGCACGAAGATTTTGTGCAGTTTGGAGCCGTTATCATTCAAATCCTGGATGTAGGCAACCAGACGCCCCTTGTCGAGCTCCATAAAGCGACCCGCCTGCAGGAAGGAGATACCGGGATCAGCCTTGAACTCGTCGATCACCTGATACTCGCGCTCCTTCGCCTGCGGGGCGATCCAGCCGGTATTGAAGGCGGCGACAGCGGCGGTGAGCAGCGCCAGAAACATGGCATTGCGCATCACGAAACGGTGGCTGAAACCAACCGCATGCATCACCGTCATCTCGCTTTCGGCATAGAGGCGTCCGTGAGCGAACAAGATGGCCAAAAACAGGCTGATTGGCAGCATCAACAGCGCCATGTTGGGCAGGTTGAGCAGCAGCAGGGTGGAGACCAGACGTGTCGGTACCTCGCCGTCGGCAGCGTCGCCAATAATCTGGATAAATTGCTGGCTGACAAAGATAAGCAGCAACACGAATAACACTGCCAGCTGGGTTTTCAGGGTTTCCCTGAACAAATATCGGAAAACGATCACAGTCATTCCCAAGTAAACTTGTGTTTTTAGTCGAATGCCTGAAAAATAGGGCCGTATATTGGATTTTTACCAGTTTAAACTGCGGAGCCAGTGGCTGTTCGCTCCGCCTCTGATACCCCAACAAGCACCGCATTATTCAATAAAAGGTGCCTTTTGTCTTTAGGATGTAGGAGATTCCATGGAGTTCAGTGTAAAGAGTGGCAGTCCTGAGAAGCAACGGAGCGCCTGCGTCGTAGTCGGCGTATTTGAGCCTCGTCGCCTCTCTCCGGTTGCCGAACAACTGGACAAGATCAGCGATGGCTATATCAGTTCGCTGCTGCGCCGTGGCGACCTGGAAGGGAAACCAGGTCAGATGCTGCTGCTGCATCAAGTACCGGGCGTGCTCAGCGAGCGCGTACTGCTGGTCGGATGCGGCAAGGAGCGGGAACTCGACGAACGCCAGTACAAGCAGATCATCAACAAGACCATCACCACCCTGAACGAAACCGGCTCCATGGAAGCGGTCTGCTTCCTGACCGAGCTGCACGTCAAGGGTCGGGATACCTATTGGAAGGTGCGTCAGGCGGTAGAAACCACCAAGGCGGGCCTCTACAGCTTTGATCAGTTCAAGACCAACAAGGCCGAGCCACGTCGCCCTCTGCGCAAGCTGGTATTCAACGTGCCGACACGTCGGGAACTGACCATTGGTGAAAAAGCCATCGCTCACGGTCTGGCCGTGGCCAAGGGTGTGCGGGTCTGCCGCGATGTGGCCAACATGCCGCCCAACGTCTGCAATCCGGCCTATCTCGCCTCTCAGGCCCGTCGTCTGGCCGATGCCTACGACAACATCACCACCAAGGTGGTGGGTGAGCAGGAGATGGCCGAGCTCGGCATGAACTCCTATCTGGCAGTGGCTCGCGGCTCCGACAACGAAGCCATGATGGCCATCATCGAATACAAGGGTCATCCGGATGCCAAGCCCATCGTCTTGGTCGGCAAGGGTTTGACCTTTGATTCCGGCGGCATCTCCATCAAGCCTGCCGACGGCATGGACGAGATGAAGTACGACATGGGTGGCGCCGCCTCCGTGCTCGGTACCATGCACGCGCTGGCCCTGTTGCAATTGCCGATCAACGTGGTTGGCGTGCTGGCTGGCTGCGAGAACATGCCTGGTGGCAACGCCTATCGTCCGGGTGACATCCTCACCTCCATGTCCGGCCAGACCATCGAAGTGCTCAACACCGATGCGGAAGGCCGTCTGGTGCTGTGCGATGCGCTGACCTATGTGGACCGCTTCGAGCCGGATACCGTGATCGACGTGGCGACCCTGACCGGAGCCTGCGTCATCGCGCTGGGTCACCACACCTCGGGTCTGCTGGCCAACCACAACCCGCTGGCCCACGAGCTGCTCAACGCCTCCGAGCAGGCGGGTGATCGCGCATGGCGTCTGCCGCTGTTCGACGAGTATCAGGAGCAGATCGACAGTCCGTTCGCCGACATGGCCAATATCGGCGGTCGTCCGGCCGGCACCATTACTGCGGCCGCCTTCCTGTCACGCTTCACCAAGAAGTACAACTGGGCCCACCT
This sequence comes from Aeromonas sp. SER, assembly GCF_038739615.1. Taxonomy (NCBI): domain Bacteria; kingdom Pseudomonadati; phylum Pseudomonadota; class Gammaproteobacteria; order Aeromonadales; family Aeromonadaceae; genus Aeromonas; species Aeromonas sp. SER. Next base: position 228,107 of record NZ_JBCGFC010000006.1, read on the forward strand.
GGATATCGCCGGGACCGCCTGGAAGAGTGGCAAGGACAAAGGCTCCACCGGTCGTCCGGTGCCCCTGCTGACCCAGTTCCTGCTGAACCGGGCTGGCGTGGATATCGAAGAGAAAGAGTAACTCTCCCACCCTGTCTGATGCGTGCATCAACGGGGTTGGCGTTACCCTGAATCACAAGGAAGAGGCCCGCCTCTTCCTTGTTTCATTCTTGAATCAGTGAGTTGCAAGCGGAGAAACACCCCGCGAGCCTCATGAGGCGGTCAATAGTCCGTCACTGCAACACGGGATCAACCTGATGAGCCAAGTGACCTTTTACCTGATGAGCGAACAGGATGACGCGCAGGCTTCGGCCATCGAACGGCTCGCCTGCCAGCTCGTAGCCGATAGCTGGGGTGCGGGCCATATCTACCTGTTCTGCGACGATGAGGCTCAGGCTCTGCGCCTCGACGAGCTGCTGTGGCAACTGCCGCCGGAGCGCTTCGTGCCGCACCAGCTGCAGGGCGAAAGCGGTCAGGCACCGGTGGAGATCGGCCACCAGCCGCCACGCCGGCGCTATGCCCGCCTCATCAATCTGGCCAAACAGACACCTTTGTTTGCAGGACACTTCGCTCAAGTGGTAGATTTTGTCCCCACTGACGAAACACAAAAGCAGCAAGCCCGCGAGCGCTACAAGCACTATCGCCAGGCAGGCCATACCCTCGAGATGAGGGATCAGCCCGTCCTTGCCGCACCGGATCCGGCGCAGCCCTGACTGCGCCGCCTGTGATCCACGACGAATCAACACCAGAATCCATCCATCCAGATTACGGCGAGACCATGGAAAAGACTTTTAATCACAACGCCATCGAACAGGCGCTCTACCAGCACTGGGAAGCTCAGGGCTACTTCAAGCCCCACGGCGACACCAGCAAAGACTCCTTCTGCATCATGATCCCGCCGCCGAACGTCACCGGCAGCCTGCACATGGGTCACGCCTTCCAGCAAACCCTGATGGATACCCTGATCCGCTACAACCGCATGCAGGGCAAGAACACCCTGTGGCAGGCAGGTACCGACCACGCCGGTATCGCTACCCAGATGGTGGTTGAGCGCAAGATCGCTGCAGAAGAGGGCAAAACTCGCCACGATTACGGCCGTGATGCCTTCATCGACAAGATTTGGCAGTGGAAGGAAGAGTCCGGCGGTACCATCACCCGCCAGATGCGTCGTCTGGGCGACTCCGTGGATTGGGAGCGCGAGCGCTTTACCATGGATGAGGGTCTCTCCGCTGCCGTGCAGGAAGTGTTTGTCCGTCTTTACGAAGATGGCCTGATGTACCGCGGCAAGCGTCTGGTGAACTGGGATCCGAAACTCAACACCGCCATCTCCGATCTGGAAGTGGAGAACCGTGAGATCAAGGGCCACATGTGGCACCTTCGCTATCCGCTTGCCAACGACGCCAAGACCGCCGAAGGCAAAGATTACCTGATCGTCGCCACCACTCGTCCGGAGACCATGCTGGGCGATACCGCCGTGGCCGTGAACCCGGAAGACCCGCGCTACAAGGCGCTGATCGGCCAGCACATCCTGCTGCCGCTGGTGAACCGTCTGATCCCCATCGTTGCCGACGAACACGCCGACATGGAGAAGGGCACCGGTTGCGTGAAGATCACCCCGGCCCACGACTTCAACGATAACGAAGTGGGCAAGCGCCACAGCCTGCCGATGATCAACATCTTCACTCTGGATGCCCACGTGCGTGCCGAGGCCGAAGTGGTCGATACCAACGGCAACCCGAGCACTGCCTACGAAGCCGCCCTGCCAGCCGAGTTCGCCGGTCTGGAGCGCTTCGCCGCTCGTAAAGCGATTCTGGCCAAGCTGGAAGAGCTGGGTCTGCTGGACGAGATCAAGGATCACGTGCTGCAACAGCCTTACGGCGATCGCGGTGGCGTGCCCATCGAGCCGATGCTGACCGACCAGTGGTACGTGCGCGTGGCACCGATGGCCAAGACTGCTATCGAGGCGGTGGAAGATGGCCGCATCCAGTTCGTGCCGAAGCAGTACGAAAACATGTACTTCTCCTGGATGCGCGACATTCAGGACTGGTGCGTCTCCCGTCAGCTGTGGTGGGGTCACCGCATCCCGGCATGGTATGACGATGCCGGCAACGTCTACGTTGGCCGCAGCGAAGATGAAGTGCGCGCCAAGCACAGCATCCCGTCCGTGACTACCCTGCGTCAGGACGAAGACGTGCTCGACACCTGGTTCAGCTCCGCCCTGTGGACCTTCTCCACCCTGGGCTGGCCGAACAACACCGAGGCACTCAAGACCTTCCACCCGACCGACGTGCTGATGAGCGGCTTCGACATCATCTTCTTCTGGATTGCCCGGATGATCATGATGACCATGCACTTCATCAAGGACGAAAACGGCCAGCCGCAAGTCCCGTTCAAGACCGTCTACATCACTGGTCTGATCCGTGACGAAGAAGGTCAGAAGATGTCCAAGTCCAAGGGCAACGTGCTGGACCCGCTCGACATGATCGACGGCATCTCGCTGGAAGATCTGCTGGAGAAGCGCACCGGCAACATGATGCAGCCGCAGATGGCCGAGAAGATCGCCAAGCGTACCGCCAAGCAGTTCCCGGAAGGGATCGATGCTCACGGTACCGACGCGCTGCGCTTCACCCTGGCGGCGCTGGCCTCTACCGGTCGTGACATCAACTGGGACATGAAGCGCCTGGACGGCTACAACAACTTCTGCAACAAGCTGTGGAACGCCTCCCGCTATGTGCTGATGAACACCGAAGATCAGGACTGCGGTTTTGCCGGTGGCGAAATGCAGTTCAGTCTGGCGGATCGCTGGATCCAGTCCCAGCTGCAAGTGGCCATCCGTGACTTCCGTACCGCCCTCGATACCTACCGCTTCGACATCGCCGCTGGCGTGCTGTACGAGTTTATCTGGAACCAGTTCTGTGACTGGTATCTGGAGCTGACCAAGCCGGTACTGACCAAGGGTTCCGAGGCCGAGCAGCGCGCTGCCCGCCACACCCTCGTGACCGTGCTGGAAACCCTGCTGCGTCTGGCACACCCGATCATCCCGTTCATCACCGAGACCATCTGGAAATCGGTCGCCCCGCTGGCCGGCGTACACGCCGACACCATCATGATTCAGGCCTTCCCGGAGTTCGACGCCGCCAAGGTGGACGAAGCCGCGATGGCGGATCAGGAGTGGGTGAAGGAGTTCATCGTCAGCATCCGCAACATCCGCGCCGAGATGAATGTGGCACCGAGCGTGCCCCTCAACGTGCTGCTCCAGTGCGATGCCAAGGATGCCCAGCGCGCCGCTGACAACGAGGCCTTCCTCAAGTCGCTGGCCCGTCTGGAATCCATCCGCGTACTGGCGGACGGTGAAACCGCCCCGCTGTCAGTGAAGAAGCTGATCGGTGCCACCGAGCTGATGATCCCGATGGCCGGTCTCATCGACAAGGATGCCGAACTGGCCCGTCTGGCCAAAGAGGTTGCCCGTCTGGTGGGCGAGTGCGGCCGCATCGAAGGCAAGCTTGGCAACGAAGCCTTCGTCGCCAAGGCGCCGGAAGCGGTCATCGCCAAAGAGCGCGAGAAGCTGGAAGATTACCGTCTCCAGCTGACCAAGCTGGAAGCCCAGCAGGCCGAAATCGCCGCGCTGTAAGCACCGCCCCAACCGATACAACAAAGCCCCCTGCCAAGGGGGCTTTTTCATATCCGCGCTTCAGCTCACCAGCAGCCAGCCGCAAAAACCGAGATAGAGCAGACCGACCAGCGCCAGCCGCTCGGCGGTCATGGTTCCCTTTCTGAACCCCCACCAGAGCAACCCCACCGCCAGCAACGTCACCAGCGAGGAGGCCATCATGGCGCCATCCAGCAACCAGGGGGTAAAGAGCAAGCAGAACGCCTTGGGGATAGTGCCCTGGATCATCATGGCCCCGGAGATATTGGCCAGCGCCAGCCGGTTTTTGCCCTGCCGCACCCAGATCAGCACGTTCATCAGCTCCGGCATCTCGGTCGCCACCGGACTCAACAGCAGGGCCGCCAGCACCGGCGAGAGGTCAAACAGTTCGCCCATGCTCTCCAGCTGATGGACAAACAGCTGGGCCGCCAGCGCAACCACCACCAGTGCAGCCAGCGTCTGCAGCAACACCTTGCCAAGGGGTGGGATCACCGCATCGGGTGCCAGCTTGAGGGGCTCCGGCAGCTCGACCTCATGGCTGTCGCTCTGTTTCAGCTCGCGCCTTACATAGACGAGGTAGACCAGCAGGAAGAGCGGGGCCAGCCAGCTCTTGCCGGTGAAGACGACCAGCCCCAGCGCGGTCGCCACCAGAAAGATCCCCATAAACCAGCGCTGATCCCGGCCAATCTCGCGCTGCACCTCGCCATCGATGGCGCGCTCGGTACGCCCCATGCAAAGCAGCAGGGTGAGGCCGACTGCCGCATAACCGATGGTGGCCAGCACCAGCGGCCCGCCAAGGGCGGCACCAATACCGATCTCCTGCTGGGCGGTCGTGTTGCCCATCAGCAAAGCGGTCAGGGTGACGATGCACTCGGGCAGCGCCGTACCCAGTGCCGCCAGCAGGGAGCCGGTGGCGCTTTGGGATAGTTTGAAGTGGTGGCCGGTCCATTCGATGCCGTTGACGAAGTATTCGCAGGCAAGGTAGATGGTGACCGCAGAGACGAGAAATAACAGCAGGGTAATCAACATAATAGATACCGCCAGGCGAGCAGAGTAACCAATGGACCCGACATGGCTCGCCCGGCTGGCGTGCATATCGAGGCCAAAGGTCTTGCAGAGCGATAGTGCCTATCGCCGCCCATGCCATGGATACGAGGATCCAAGAGTGTTGACATGGGCCCTGCCCGGAATGCGGGCGGGTTGCTACTCCCCAATGACTGAGGGGACGTTTTACCAACTCGACCGCCGCCTCACAAGGCAAATTAATTACAACTCATTCAATAAGTTGTAAGGGAATGTAACCTCGCCAGCCTCCCCTCCCCGCTGCCATTGCGCTGTTGGCACACCGATTGCTGTAGGTAGTTCACTATCCACAACAGTTTGGGAAGGATGAACAATGAAACGGTGGATCCAACATTTCTATCAACTGAACCGCCTCAACTGGATGATGGTCTGGTTGTTGCTCTGTTGCAGCATCATTTTGCTGTTTCCGGCCGGACTGATGAAGGGGGCCGTCAGCCAGTGGGCCACGACCCACGCGGCCTGGCTGGGTGTCGGCATGCTGATCGCCATCTCCTACTTCTGCAGTCAGGGATTCCTGATCGCCTGGGAGTGGGCCTGTGACGAGTGGCAGGCACGCCGCCAGCAGGATCAACTGGCCCAGATGATCAGCTTCCTCGATTTCAACGAGAAGGCGGTGCTGCGCGAGTTCGTGTTGCAGCGCAAAAGCGTCATAAACCTGCCGATCACCGAGCCCGCCGTCAAAAACCTGATGGATGCCGGCGTCCTCACCTACGCCTACGGCAAACCGACGCGCGAGAAAGAGGACGAGAACCAGATCCGCGCCCTGATGATCGCCTTGCCCGCCCGACCGCTGCTCACCTACAAGGTGCTGGGGCTGTCGCGTGGCAAGATGAGCGACGAGCAGGTGGAGCAGATCATGAATGCCAGACCCAAGTTCGCCCAGAAGAGTCTGCAGCGCTAATCAGCGCCCGCTGATATAAAAAGAGCCGGACACAGTCCGGCTCTCTCGTCTCTGCAGGATCCCGCTGGTTTTTGGCTAACCCTTCAGGCTGGAGCAGAAGCTCACATCGGCCACCTTGGTCACCGGATCAAAGCTGTGATAGAGCTCGAAGCAGGGGCGATCGTCAAATTCCCAACCGGCCGCCACCACCTCGCCAATATGTTGCTGCCAGAGTGCGGGGTACTGGGCCGGATCGGTAACCGTCATGCGTGACAGGCCATAGCGGCCGCCCGCCAGCTGCTGGATCTCCACATTGCCACTTCCCCTGGCGCCCGCTGGCACGGTGACGCAGATATCAGTGCGGCACTGCTGGGGAGCCGTCACTTCGGGGTTGTCGTGGTAGATGAAGATCCACTCCCCCTCGGCCAGCCCCAACCCGGCAGCCCACTGATAGAGCTGGTCACACACCGGCTCATAGCCTGCGCCGTAAGGGCCGGTGACCCGGATATAGGCCAGGGTGCGCGCTGCCATCTGTTCGGTTTTCATCTGTAGCCTCCTTTCACTGGAACGGCCTTCAGCATAATCAGAGACCCGGGCCGCCGCGTGTCCATTCTTGCTCAGTTGCAAGAGTGACGGCTGGCGGCGCAACATCCCCGGCGCCATGGCAAACTGCTTGCGAAACGCCTTGGCAAAGGCCTGTGAGCTGGCAAAACCGGCCGAGAAGGCAATCTCGGTGATCGGGTCGCGACTGTAGCAGAGAGAGCGAGCTGCCCGCGCCAACCGCAGGCGGCGCTGCATCTCGGCCGGGGTTTCACCGGTGACTGCGGTAAAGACCCGATGAAAGTGATAGCTGGAGAGTGAGGCGAGGCTAGCCGCCTCGCTGAGACAAAGCTCGGGATTCTGCTCCAGCGCCCGGATCACCGGGCGCAATCTGGCCTGATAATCGACCATATCGTTAGCGACTGGCGCCCCCCGCGACTCTGGCCATATAGAAGACATCCACATAGCGCCCCTGGCGGAAGGCATAGTCGCGAGCTCGCCCCTCCTCCACAAAGCCGAACTTGCGATAAAGCGCCAGCGCTGCTTCGTTATCGACAAAAACCGTCAGCTCGATCCGGTGCAGGTTGAGCCAGTTATCGGCCAGATCCAGCGCCGCGGCCATCAGGGCAGAGCCAACCCCCTTGCCAGCCCAGTCATCCCGCACTCCCATGCCAATCCCGGCCACATGCTTCCGTCTGGGATTGGGCTCCACATGCAATACTATCTGGCCAACCAGCAGCCCCTCTACCTCGGCAACAAGCGCTACCGCGCCACTCTGTTCCAGCCGCTGTTGCCAAACACTCAGCGCTGGATAGGGCAGTTGCAAGGTGCCCGCCTGAGCATTGGGCATGGCATGAAGATCCCGCAAGGCGGGGGCATCGGCGGGTTCGGCATGACGGATGGTAATCGGCATATGAGGCTCCTTCTCGAAACCCCCATCATGCAATATCCGGCTGATTTGCACATCCCCCCAGCCCACTTATTCGCCGGGCCGTGGCTGAGGTAGGGCACCGGCTTTCTATCGCCTGCTGACCTGCCAGCTCAGCGCTCTCGCCTCGTGCTCTTTCACAAAGTCATTCTTGCCCTCGCAATAGCGCTCGATCCGGTTCTCACACTGCGCTGCAACCGTCTCTTTCAGAGCGGCATACTCCCGGCAGATGGCAGGATGAGCCCTGAGATAATCACGAAAAGCCAGATGACGAACGACATGGGGATCCCCCTGCAAGAAGGCATGGATCTGGTGCGTCCTCTCATCACCCCCTTTGCGAAAATAGCGACGCCGCGAGATGCCGCACTCTCCCATCGCTTCGTACCCCATGACTTCCAGCAGACCGTTTTGCTGGTCTAGCCGCTCCAGCGAGGAGACCTCCAGCAGGATATCTATGATGGGCTTGGCCGCCAGCCCGCTGACCGAGGTACTGCCGATATGGTGCACTGCGAGCAGACACTCATCCAGCAGGCTGCGCAGTTGGTCTGCTTCTGCCTGGAAGAGGGCTGGCCATTGGGGGCGGTAGGGAACAACTTCGACTTTCACGGCATCTGCTCCTGGGGGATACGTGGTATCAAGCCATTGGCAACGAGGCAAACTGGCCGGATTTGACGGCAACACCTAACAAAAACGGAGCCAAGGCTCCGTTTTTTCACTTCTGTATCAATCACGGACAGAACGCGCTTCGCGCTCTTGCCGCTCCCTTGCCAACAGGCGTTTGTACCACCAGCTACTGCGACGACGTTGTGCATTGGAAGAGCGACGAGCCATTTCTTAGGTTCCAGCCATGAGAAGAAGGAGCTGCATTATGCGACAGGGATCACGCCCTTGTCTTTAGCTGGATCAAGAAATGGGTCACTGACCAACCGAAATCGTTTTTTGTTGTCGATCATCGCGGGTCGCCGGCAATACGGTCGCCGCCGAACGCCAGACCAGCGGGCCATTGCTCTCCAGATCGTTCTGCGGGCCACACTCCAGCCAGATATCCCCCTGTAGAATTCGGGCGCCCTGCGAGTACTTCTGATCTTGAAACCAGCAAACCCGCTCCGGCAGGGAGCCGAGCGGCAATACCAGCTGGGTACTGCTCCCCTCGCCTGCCACCCTGGTATCGGTAGCTGCATGAACGGGCAACAGCCAGCAGGATGCCAGCAGCCAAAGAACTCGATTTTTCATGGACTCTTCCTTTACTTCGGTGAGCTCAGCCAATAGGGAGCGACCATACCGCGTGTTTACTTTACCGGCAAATGCAAGGCTGACTGGTATTCCGGAACCAATATGGTAGCCTGCCTGCGCCCGCTGACTATCTCTTGTCGTCAGCCGTCAAATTCCGGTGAATTTGTCCGTTCAAGACAAAATATAACCTTATTTATCAAATCGTTATTTGGATATTATCCCAATGCGTATCATGCCGTTGCTCAAGGCGGCCTGCCTGAGCCTGATGTTGTCCGCCTGTGTTGCCCCTCTGCTGATGATGAGCCCCACCAGCCAGTTGATGTGGGCCCTGCTCAAGCCACTGGTCGGCTTCGATCCCAATGAGGCGAACCTGTTCGAACAGCCTCTCGTCAAGGATCGGATGACTGCCATCCTTGGCCCCAATTACGACACCACCATGCAGCTGCTCAAGACTGCCAACAAGCTGCAGCAGGAGGGGCCGCTCTTCTACGTGCTCTCGGAGTATGCCCCCGTACCCGACATCGCTAAACAGGCGGGTATGGTCTGGAACTCGCAGACCAACCAGATGTCCGTGCTGCTGCAAAAAGGGGATGGCACCACCCAGACCTTCGGCGAAAATCTGGCGGGTACCACTCCGGTCTGGCCAACCGCCATGCAGGGCTGGCAGGCTGCAACCACGCCGCTTGCCACCACCGGCAATGCGCTGACGGGTAGCAGTACCAGCTCGAGTGCCGCCGCCCCCTTCTCGCTGGGCAGTGCGATCGGCAACGCCACCCGCAGCGTCACCGGCTCTCTGACCAATAGCGCCACGCAGGCGATCAGCGGCACCACCAGCAAGCTGACCGGACAAGCCACCCAGGCCGCAACCACTGGCGCCACCAGTGCAGCCAAGAGTGCCACGACCGCGGTCGTTCCGGCCAAACAGGCTGTCGCCAACACCACCGCAACCGTTCAGGAAACCAAAGCGGCGCTAGCCCAAACCAGTCAGGCTGCGAGCAGTGCAGTCGCTACTGCAGCACCGGCAGCCACTAAAGCCGCTGTCGAGCCCGCCAAGCAGGCGGCCAGCAACGCTGTCGCTACCGCAGTACCGGCAGCCACCAAAGCCGCAGTCGAGCCCGCCAAACAGGCAGTCAGCAGTACAGCGGCTACCGCAGCACCGGCAGCAACCAAGGCCGTAGTGGAGCCCACCAAACAGGCGGTCAGCAGCGCTGTCGCTACCGCAGTACCGGCAGCAACCAAAGCCGCAGTCGAGCCCGTCAAACAGGCAGTCAGCAGTGCTGTCGCTACCGCAACACCGGCAGCCACCAAAGCCGCTGTCGAGCCCGCCAAACAGGCGGTCAGCAACGCAGTCGCGACCGTAGCACCGGCAGCCACCAAGACCGCCGTCGAACCCGTCAAGCAAGCTGTCAGCAGCGCTGCTGCTACCGCCACACATCAGGTGAGTGCCGCTGGCCATACAGCGGGCGAGAGCGTAGCCGATGCCGCCAAAGAGGCAGAGGCCAAAGCCCGCGCCAAGGCAGAAGCCGAGATGGAAGCCCTGCTCAAGTAATGCCACAGGCCACCGCAAGGTGGCCTGTTACTTTCCGCCATACCGGGTGGCAATATCGTGCAATCTGATCATGAAGTTGTGGCAAAGGCCACATAGACTGTTAGTTAATCACGGTCTTATCCGCACAAGGAGTGTGTCATGCGTTGTCTGCTCTCTGCTCTGCTCGGTTTTGCCCTGCTTGTCGCGCTCCCTGCCCATGCCTTTATCTACTACTCGGAGCAGAACATGCCCCTCAACGGGCAGGACAAAAATGGCCAACCGGTGGGGATGGCTGTCGAACTGCTTCGTCTCATCTGGCGCGAGCTGGGTGAACCTGTTCAGCCGATCCATTTTATGCCTTGGGCACGGGGCTGGTATCTGCTGACCCAGCAGCCGGAGGCGGTTCTTTTCACCACGGCTCACACCAAAGAGCGGGATCCCCACTTCCTATGGGTCTGCCCCATCAGCTACTCCCGGGTAGCGCTGCTCGGCCGCAAGAAGGATGCCCCCAAAGTGACCGGCAAGGCGGATCTCGCCAAGCTGCAGATCGGGGTGATGCAGGCGGATGTAGGTGAGCAGCTGCTGCTCAACCGGGGAGTCAGTCCGCTCAATCTGATGTCGGTAGAGCGGATGGATCAGGTGGTGCGCCAGCTCATCATGGCCCGTACCGATCTGGTAGCCGGCAACGAGGTGATGCTGTTTCACCAGCTGAAAGAGCTGGGCTTCAAACCCGATGATTTTGTCACCGTAGCGGTACTGGAAGAGCAGGACAACTGCTTTGCCTTCAACCCGCAAGCCGACAAAAACGAGGTTGCCAGAATCCAGCAGGCGCTCGACAAGGTCAGACAGGGGGATGAGTTCAAGCGGCTTATTGCCCGCTATGAACACCTTAACCCCCCGCACAACGCCGACAGCCAGCCTACCCACATCGAATAGCCCCGCAGCCCGCCACTTGGCGGGCTCTTTATTTCCCGTTACCCCCCTTCGCTGACAGCCGCAGGCGCCGTAATGAGGTGATTGAGGAAGAAGCGGAACAGCTCGGCCCGCGAGCGCAGATGCAGCTTGGCGTAGAGGTGCTTGCGGTGATTCTTCACCGTGCCGCTGCCGATACCGAGCGCACCGGCAATGGCCTCGGTATCCAACCCCTGCAACAGCAATCCCGCCACCTGACGCTCGCGGCGAGTGAGACTGCCCCCCCCCACGCTGGCGATGGCCTGCTCCACGGTCGCCTTGAGATCGGTGCCACCCGGCAGTACCGGACTCTGGGCCAGCAACGCGGCTCCCTCTCGCCAGTGCTGGCGGCACAGCGAATGCACCAGCGGAAACAGTGCCTCCAGCCTCGCCAGCTCGTCACGGCCTAGGGTGCTGCGCTTGTCGAGCCGCCCCAGAAACAGCATCAGGGTGAACCCGTCCCGCACCGGCAGGATCAGCCCCACCTCCTCCTGCCAGCCGGTGGCCTGATAGAAGTGGTGGCGATACTCAGGGTCGAGCCGACCTTGGGAGACCTGCGCCAGCGTCCAGACACCTGCAGGCAAGCCCTGCTCCAGCGCCTGCATAAAGGGATCCTGGCTGAAGTGGCGGGTGAGGTAGCGATCGAACAGCAGCGCCCGCTGGTGATGCAGGTTGTCGTAGAGGTAGACGGGGCGCTGCCCCACCCCGAGCAGCAGGGCACAGTCGAACGCCACCTGCTGCTGGATGAGGCGCACCAGCGCCGCCGGAAAGGCGCTGCCGTGCAGGGCATCGACCACCTCGGTCATGCTGCAGGTCAGGGTATCTGTGGCAAGAGTCTGGTTCATGGATGCTGGCTCATGGCGATGGCTTCCGGGTGGCGGGCAGGCTCCCCGCGATGGTCGTGTGATGATCACACGATGGCAGGATGCTAGCACGAGAGTGGCAAAACTGTCCCCTGGGGGACATATTCGATGCGAGCCAGAGCAGCGAGGATGTGGCCCTTTCCCCTTGCTGTTGGAGAACCCATGATCAACCCCCACCTGCTCGATGAGCTGACCCGACGCGGCCTGGTGGCCCAGAATTCCGACCCGGTGGCGCTGGCCGACCATCTTGCCACCCCGCGCACCGTCTACTGCGGGTTCGATCCCACCGCTGGCAGCCTGCACATCGGCCATCTGGTGCCGCTCTTGATGCTGCGCCGCTTCCAGCTGGCGGGCCACACTCCGGTGGCGCTGGTGGGCGGTGCCACCGGCCTAATCGGCGATCCCAGCTTCAAGGCGACCGAGCGCAACCTCAACAGTGCCCAGACGGTGCAGGGCTGGGTAGCCAGCCTGTCGGCCCAGATAAAAGCGCTGCTGCCAGCGAGCGAAGGGCTGGCGGCGCCGCTGCTGGTCAACAACGCCGACTGGATGGGGCAGATATCCGCTCTCGATTTTCTGCGGGACATCGGCAAGCACTTCTCGGTCAACGCCATGCTGGCCCGCGAATCAGTGCGCCAGCGGCTGGCTCGCCCGGATCAGGGCATCTCGTTCACCGAGTTCTCCTACGCCCTGCTGCAATCCCAGGACTTCGCGGTGCTCAACCAGCGCCTCGGCTGCACCCTGCAGATTGGCGGCAACGACCAGTGGGGCAACATCACCAGCGGCATGGATCTCACCCGCCGCCTCCATCAGGCTCAGGTCTATGGCATGACGCTGCCGCTCATCACCAAGGCGGACGGCACCAAATTCGGCAAGACCGAGGGTGGTGCGGTTTGGCTCGATCCGGCGCTCACCTCCCCCTACGCCTTCTACCAGTTCTGGCTCGGCACCGCGGACGAGGATGTCTACCGCTTCCTGCGCTACTACAGCTTTATGCCGCTGGCCGAGATTGAGGCGCTGGAGGCGGAGGATGCCACGCGGCAAGGACGCAAACTGGCCCAGCAGGTGCTGGCCGACGAGCTGACTGAACTGGTGCACGGCAAGGGGGCGCTGGCAGCTGCGCAGCGCATCAGCGAATTGTTGTTCAGTGGCGAGGTGGCCCGCCTTGGCGAGAGCGATCTGGCCCAGCTGGCGCAGGATGGCATGCCGAACTGCCGTATCGAGGGAGAAACCGATCTGGTGACCCTGCTGGTGGAGAGCGGTCTGGCCAACTCGAAGCGGATCGCCCGCGAGCTGCTGGCGGCAGGGGCCATCAGCCTCAACGGCGAGATCCGTCGGGATGAACAGCTCACCGCCGACGATCGGCTGTTCGGCCGCTACCTGCTGCTGCGCCGGGGCAAGAAGCAGTACCGGCTGGTGATGTGGCACTGATTCCCGTTTGGTTGGGGAGGTATCACAAGGTCGCCTCCCCGCCTCAACCGCTGGCCAGGGATGGCCACAATCTCTTTTGAATCCCAACTTGCGATCCCCCTCACAGCCCGTTTCTCAAGCAGCCACCATACTGGCACCGGCGAACATGGAGTCCGCCCCACCTCACAACCCTGACAAATCGACAAGGATGCTGATGATGAAGAGATGGCTTCTGGTGCTGCTCTGCACCCTGCCCATGCTGGCGCACGCCAGCGGATATACCCAGACCCGCTACCCCATAGTGCTGGTGCACGGCCTGTTCGGCTTCGACAAGCTGCTCGGGGTCGACTACTTCTACGGTATTCCGCAGGCCCTGAGCCGCGATGGCGCCAAGGTCTACGTGGCTCAGGTATCTGCTACCGCCAGCTCCGAGCAGCGGGGGGAGCAGTTGCTCGCCCAGATTGAACTGCTGCTGGCCGCCACCGGCGCCGAGAAGGTCAACCTGATCGGCCACTCCCACGGCGGCCCCACCATTCGTTATGTCGCCTCGGTCGCCCCCGAGCTGGTAGCTTCTGCCACCAGCGTGGGCGGGGTGAACTACGGCTCCGACATCGCCGATCTGGTGCGCACCAATGCGGCGCCCGGCTCGGCCGCCGAGAAGCTGGCTGCCGCCGCTGCCCACGCACTCTCCGGCGTCATATCTCTCCTCTCGGGGGGAAGTCAGCTGCCGCAGGATCCGGTCGCCGCGCTCGATGCCCTCACCAGCAAGGGAGCCAACCAGTTCAACCAGCGCTATCCGGAAGGGCTGCCCAGCCAGTATTGCGGCGAGGGGCCGATGCGGGCGACCAACGGCGTCTACTACTTCTCCTGGAGCGGACGCGGCAACATGACCAATATTCTGGATCCGGTGGATCCGGCGCTGGCGCTGACCGGCACCTTCTTCAAGGAGCCCAATGACGGGCTGGTCGGCGTCTGCAGCAGCCACCTCGGCAAGGTGATCGGCACCGACTACCGGATGAACCATCTGGATGAGGTGAACCAGTCCTTCGGCATCCACCACCTGTTTGAAACCGACCCGGTCACCCTCTATCGCGACCATGCCCACCGCCTCAAGGAGCTGGGACTATGAGGATCGTCACCCTGCTCGCCGTCCCCTGCGCCATCGCCCTGCTGATCGGCGGCGTGCTGCTCTGGCCGGCAGCACCGACTGCGCAGGTGGCGCGCCAGCAAGGCGTACCTGCCGCCAGCAACCATCACCACGATCCCGTGCAGGAGGCCGCCGATGAGCTGCAGGAGCGTTATCGCACCTTTATCTCGGCCCAGAGCAGCCTGACCGTGCCCACCGATATCACCCTCGCCAGCCTGCAAATTCTCTTCGACGAGCGGGAGCAACTGCGCCAGCAGAGCTTCACCCCGGCCGAGCAGGAGCAGCTGTTTGCCGAAGATCGGCTGATGGAGCAGTGGACCCTGCGCCGCAAGGCGCTGGCCGAGGCAAGCGATGCCGACAAGCAGGAGTTGGCCAGCGAGCTGGAGCTCTGGCTGGCGGCGCAGCCCCGGTGGTTTCAGGAGGCCGAAGCCAACGGCCGTCTGCTGGGCGAGCTGCAGGCGCTGGAGCAGATGGAGCCAGCCAGACGGGATGCCGTGCTGCTGGAGAAAGCGGGGCCGGAAGCGGTAGATCGGCTGCATCAGCTCGAACAGGATCGGCAGGGATTCAAGGAGCAGCTCAATGGCTATCTGGCCGAGCTGGGGCAGTTACCCGCCAGCGCCAGAACCGAACAGCAGCAGGAGCTGCTGGCCCGCTGGTTCGAGCCACAGCAGTGGCGACGGGTCGAAGCGCTCACCCGGATGAAGCTGGGGGAGTAGTAAGCCAATGACAAGGGGCCGCGATGGGCCCCTTGTTGTGGTGCGCTTATTGCGGCTTGTTGGTCGCCGGCAGCGGCTGCCAGGTGAGGCGAGTCACCTGATTGCCCTGCACCTCGCACTTGAGACTCAGCTCCTGCCAACCCTTCTCCTGACGCAAGGAGACATCGCCCGCGATGCCCTGCTCGCCAATCTTCAGCTTCTCCTGCTCGAAGATCACCTTGTCGCCACCAGCCAGCGCCATCAGCTTGCCGTTGCAGAGCCAGTGGGCGAGCTCAGCCCCCTTGAGCTTGACGCTGCCCTTGGCCGCCTTCTGTTCGGCAGCGCCGGGAGCAAAGAGCTTGCTCAGCTCGGCGGCCCGTTTGGTGAGCCACTCCTGACGCTGCTGCATGCTCATCTTGCTGACGAACTCGGCTGGCTGACCCTTTTCGTCCAGCCATTGGGTCAGCTTGCCGCTGTCGTCAAAGGCGAACTGGGCGGCGGGCTCTTTGACCCCGAACAGCTTGCCCCCCTTGAAGTAGTAGCGGCTCTCCCCCTCCAGCTTGCCCAGCTCGTTCATGATGGGCACGGCGATGATGACGGGGGCGCCATCGACCCAGGCCTTGATGTCGACGCCGTCGTGGCTGAAGAGACGGGTATCGAGGGCACTGGCGGCCCCCTTTTCCATCAGGGAGAACTGTTCGGCAAGAGTTGCCGCCAGAGACGGCAGGGAGCAGAGCCCCAGCCCCAAGCCGAGGCTCAGAGCGATCACGGTATTGCGCATATGTGTCCTGTGTGTTGGCCGAAAGGCCCGGGTTAACTCTCTATCAACCAGGCCCGCAGCCCCTCCCGGTGAGTCTCGCCCAGAGGGATGGATTGGCGTGCCCGATAGTCAAAATGGATCAGGGTCGTCTCGCCGGTGACGGCCAGCTCCCCCTGCTGCCAGGCTTCCTGCCAGATGGTGAAGGAGCTGCTGCCAATGCGACGCACGCCGGTCTTGATGGTGACCGGCTGGCCGTAGAACAGCTCCCGTTTGAACTGCACCGTGTAGCCCGCGATGATCAGGTGCCAGTCATGCACATCCAGCTCGGGCGAAAAGATCCGGAACAGGGGATCCCGCGCCGACTCAAACCAGACCGCCGGCACCGTATTGTTGATGTGACCGAGGGCATCTGTCTCCTGAAAGCGGGGTTGGATCTGCATTTCCAGCATGGCTGGTGACTCCTTGTCGTTGAACCGCGCTCAGGCTAACGCGCCCCGCATCAGGACTCAAGCTCCCCGCCATCGCCCTGTGCCTGACCAACCAGCTCGGGTCGCAGCCAGGCGCTGCGAAAATCGAACCAGCCGAGCGCCGTCATCCGCACCCCGTGCACGCCGATGCGGCTCTCCAGCTCAAGCCAGTGGTGAAACAGCGGCACAAACCAACCCTGCTGCTGCACCCGGGCCATCAGGGCGCGCGGGCCGGGTTCGGCACCGCTGGCGCGCCACTGCGTCAACCCCTGCCACAACGGCAGCTGGCTGGCCCACACCCGGCGCAGCAGCGGAGTGCCCTGCAACCAGCCGTAAGGGGCAAAAGGCCCCTCATGCTCAAGGTTGAGGGTGCCAAGCCAGAGATCCACATCCTCATCCTCGCCACTCACCCAGCGGCCGTAATCGAGGGTGCGCACCTCAAGCTCAATTCCCTGCGCCCCTAGCAGATCGGCCATGGCACCGGCACACTCGTTGAACTCGATATGCTGGTTGAAGCAGGCGAGCACCAGCCGCTGTGGCAGGCTCTGTGGCCGGGGCTGCGGCGGTGGCAGCGCCTCGCGCCAGTGGGGCAGCATGCCGAGGGCGCTGGTCCAGCCCCGTTGCAGCTCGGGGGCAACCCGGGCCATCAGGGCCACCGGACTGAGCAGCTGAATGATCCAGTAGCGCAGAGCAGGATCCTGCAAGGCACGGGAGCGCTCATCCTGCAGCAGGAAGTAGCAGCCCGATTCGAGCTCCGACTCGCCGCGCATGGTGCCAAGCTCGGGGCTGTCGCGTCCCAGCTGCAGGTGGCTCTCCAGCCGCTCCGCCAGCTCCGGCAGCATCCAGATGTCGATCTCGTCGAGCAGGGCGCGCAGACCGAAGTAGTCATCAAAAGCGGCTAGGCGCAGCTGCAGCGGGTCGTTGGCGATCACCCGATAGGGGCCGGTGCCCACCGGTTGCAGGGCAAAGCCCGCCTCCCCCTTGAGCTCGCGCGGCAAAATGGCCGCCACCGGCTCGGCCAGCAGGTCGGGCAGCAGGGGATCCGGGCTGTCGAGATAGAGATCCAGAGTGCGCGGCCAGGGGCTCTCCAGCCGCGCCAGATGGGCGAACAGCGGGCGATCCCGCAGGGCCAGCAGACTCTCCATCACATCCTCCACCACCAGTTCGCGGCCGTGGTGAAAGCGCACCGCCGGGCGCAGGTAGAAACGCCAGTGGCAGGGGCCGACCTGCTCCCAGTGGTGAGCCAGATCGCCCTCTATTTCCCCATTTTCCTCATTTCGCCGGGTGAGGCCGTTGAAGATCTGGCGGCTGAGATGCACCTCCGAGCGGCGCATCGGGCCGGTAGGCAGCAGCTGCGGCAGCGGCCGGTAGTAGGGCACCCGCAGGATCTGACGCCCCTCGCGGGTGGCCTGACCGAGCTGCTCGAGCAGCAGCGGGGTGAGCAGATCGAGGCGATCTTCGGCCAGCCGCACCGCCTGCGCCAGCTGGCCCTCACTGAGCAGATCCCGCAAGCGGCGCCGGGTCAGGCTCTCCTGACTGTCGAGCAGAGTGAGCCGGGAGCGCCGCCCCCGCCCCGCTTCCGCTGTCCAGTTGAGCCAGCCCTGATCCTGCATCCGCCGCAGCAGCAGACGAGCGTTGCGCGGGGTGCAGCAGAGCAGCTCCGCCACCTCGGCGAGACTGATCTCCCGCTCATCACAGCCAAGCTGCTGGGCGAGCCGTTGAAATTGCTGGTAGAGGCGACCTGTCGGCATAAAAGAGGAAATCCTTCATTCAAAAGTCATCAGTTTTTACTTCCGCATTTTAACTCAATACTGACGATGATGCTGAGCAACAACATAAGGAGCCTCACCATGAACCATCACATCGAGCCCAAACCGAACCGGATCCAGCAGATCCTGCGCCGTTACTTCAAGCGGATCCTGCCGCGCCCGCTGCCACTTATCGAAGATCCCATGCAGCAGCTCAACCGCCTAATGCAGTGGGATATGAACCAGATCGACGACAAGGAGTATCGCCGCCGCCTCTGAGTGCGAGCCGTGCCAGCCACTCGGGACGCGCATCCCTGCGGGAGCAATTGCTTTGCCGGATCTTGCTGTTTACAACGGCCACGGGCCTGATAGATTGGACGTCTATCCATCTATAACTGCCATAAGCAACATCCAACAAGGAGTGTGTGATGAAAGATGCGACCCTGGCCCTGCACCACGGCTTTACCAACGACCCCACCACCAAGGCCGTTGCCGTCCCCATCTACCAGACGGTGGCCTACGAGTTCGAGAGCGCCCAGCACGGGGCGGATCTGTTCAATCTGGCGGTGCCGGGCAATATCTACACCCGCATCATGAACCCCACCAACGATGTGCTGGAGCAGCGGATGGCCGCGCTGGAAGGGGGGATCGCCGCACTGGTGGTCTCGGCAGGTTCCGCCGCCATCACCTACGCCATTCAGGCGCTGACCGCAGCCGGTGACAACATCGTCTCCACACCCCAGCTCTATGGCGGCACCTACACCTTGTTCGCCCACATGCTGCCGAGTTTCGGCGTTGAAGTGCGCTTCGCCAAGGATGACAGCGCCGAAGCCATCGCCGCCCTCATCGACGACAAGACCAAGGCGGTCTACTGCGAGAGCATCGGCAACCCGGCGGGCAACATCGTCGATCTGGCCGCGCTGGCCAAGGCAGCCCATGCCCGCGGCGTGCCGCTTATCGTCGACAACACGGTCGCCACCCCGGTGCTCTGCAAACCGATCGAACATGGCGCTGACATCGTCGTCCACAGCCTGACCAAATATGTCGGCGGCCACGGCAACTCGCTGGGTGGCGTCATCGTCGACTCGGGCAAGTTCCCCTGGGCGGATCACGCCGAGCGCTTCCCCCAGCTGACCAAACCAGAACCCTCCTACCATGGAGTGGTCTATACCGAAGCCTTTGGCCCGGCCGCCTTTATCGGGCGAGTGCGTACCGTGCCGCTGCGCAATACCGGCGCAGCGTTGGCGCCGATGAACGCCTTCCTGCTGCTGCAGGGGCTGGAGACCCTCAGCCTGCGCATGGAGCGCCACGTCGACAACGCCCTGCGGGCCGCCAACCACCTCAAGCATCATCCCAAAGTGGCATGGGTCAGCTACGCCGGTCTGCCGGGTCACCCCCACTATCTGCTGGCAGAGAAGTACATGGCCGGTCGCCCCTCGGCCATCCTCTCGTTCGGACTGAAGGAGGGTTATGAAGCCGGCGTGCGTTTCTACGATGCGCTGAAGATCTTCAAACGGCTGGTCAATATCGGTGACGCCAAGTCGCTGGCCTGCCACCCCGCCTCCACCACCCATCGCCAGCTGAGCGAGGAGGAGCAGGCCAAGGCTGGCGTAAAACCCGAGATGATCCGGCTGTCGGTCGGGATCGAGGCGATCGAGGACATACTTGCGGATCTGGATCAGGCGCTGGAGGCATAAGTCAGTCAACGAGAGAGAGCGGGCATCAGCCCGCTCTTTTTTTACTGCCGGTGAACCGCCCCCCTCGCCCGCTCGTATACCCCACCCTGCCACCGAATCGAGGTCCTTATGATAGTCCTGCACCACCTGAACAAATCCCGCTCCCAACGCATCATCTGGCTGCTCGAAGAGCTGGGCCAGCCCTATGAGATCAAGGCGTATCAGCGCGATGCCACCACCTTTCTGGCACCGCCTGAGCTCAAGGCCATCCACCCTCTCGGCAAGTCGCCGGTCATCGAGTTCGACGGTCGGGTACTGGCAGAATCGGGCGCCATCACCGAGTACCTGATCGCCCGCCACGCTCCGGAACGGCTGGCACCAGCTCAAGATAGCCCCGACTATGCCGAATACCTGCAGTGGCTCCACTTCGCCGAAAGCTCGGGCATATTGCCGCTGCTGCTCGACATGTTCGTGCGCAAGGATGGCAGCCCGATGCGCTTCCTGCCGGACTACGCCAAGGCGGAGTGTGCCAAGGTGCTGGGCTACCTCAACGATGTGATGGCGAATCGCCACTATCTGGTGGGGGATCGCCTCTCCGGCGCAGACATCATGAACTCCTTCCTGGTGGATCTGCTGGCGCAAAGCGGCCAGCTGGCCCACTTCCCGCACCTGCAAGCCTACTGGCAGCGTCTCAATACCCATCCGGCCCGCCAGAAGGCCATGGAGCTGGAACGCGAGCTGGATCAGCGCCCCTGACCGAACAGCCACCATGCAAAACGCCCCGACTGTCGGGGCGTTTTTGTTATGCAGGCAGAGCGCGGTTTACTTGGTCGCAGGCACCTTGTCGCGGCGCGACTTCCACCACCAGCGCAGCCGGATCTGGGAGATCAGCATCCCCGCCAGCATCAGCGAACAGCCCGCCACCGTCTGCTCATCCAGCGTCTCATCCAGCAGCAATACGCCCCCCACGGCGGCGAAGACTGTCTCCAGACTGAGAATGATGGCAGCATGGGCCGGATGGGCGCCGCGCTGCCCCAGCACCTGCAGGGTATAGCCAACCCCCACCGAAACCAGACCAGCGTAGAGCAGCGCCTGCCAACCGGCAACCGCCCCGGCCACCGTCGGCGTCTCGATGATGAAGGCGGTGACGAGGCTGAGCAGACCGCACACCACAAACTGCACGCAAGCCAGCTTGATGGGGGCCACCCGATTGGAGTAGTGATCAACCAGCAGCAGATGGATCGCCCAGAACAGCGCGCCAATCACCTGCAGCAGATCGCCAAAGCCGATGGAGAAGTCATCCGTCACGCTCAGCAGATAGAGACCGGCCAGCGCGATAAGCGCGCCAATCCAGGTGTTGGTGCCGGTCTTGTGGTGCAGCAGCAAACCCAGCACAGGCACCAGAATGATGTAGAGCCCGGTGATAAAACCGGCCTTGGCGGCTGTGGTGTAGAGCAGCCCCACCTGTTGCAGGGAGGCGGCGCAGAACAGCACAAGTCCGGCCAGCACACCACCGGTCAGCAGTTGGCGATGATCGCCCGTGACTGCAACAGGTTGTCGGGATTTGAGCCACCAGAGCAGCGGCAGCAGAGAGAAGGCGCCGAGCAGAAAGCGCAGGCCATTGAAGGTGTATGGCCCCATATGATCCATCCCGAGGCGCTGGGCGACAAAGCCCATGCCCCAGATGGTGGCAGCCATCAGCAACATCAGATTGGAACGCATGATGATTCATCCTTAAATCAGCGTTTTGCGGGTTATCTGATCCAAGATACCCGTCTCCCCACCCTCTTGTCTTTATGGCAGTGGATGTTTTACCAACAGGGCGAAGAGCAGTACCAGCAACATGTTGCCACGCAGGATCCAGATCACCCGGAATTGCTGCTGGATGGAGATCATCGGCGCCCGCCCCAACCGCAGGGAGCGGCGCCAGCGATAGAATAGACGGCTGGGGTAATCGAGCGATCCCACGATCACCAGAAAGAGCAGGGTCTGCATGCCGTGAGCCGGGTGGGCAAAGAGAGCCGCCAGCGAGCCGGCATGTTCGAGCGCCAGCAGACAACCGGTGGCAAAGATGCCGAACAGGGCCAGAGCCGAAACCCCGTCCACCACCAGCAGACGGCGCACCCGCACCATGTTGAGCCCTCGGCGAAAAATGAGGTATTCGATGCACAGGGCGAGCAGCAGCAGAATAATACTGCCGTCATGGAGATGGCAGAGCAGAGAATGATTGAGCATCAGCAAATTCTCACTTTCTGCCTTTAGACGAGCAGAGCGGCATCATATATGCTGGTCTCACACGAGTTAAAAAGGACTTTTTCATGCCCCGCGGTACGTCCAGGAATACGTGGTCATTAATCTCCCGCATGCGGTTGGGCCTCCTCCTGCTCTTTATCCCTGTTTTGCTGCTGGGCAGCATCTACTACCTGCATATGGAGCGCACCCTGCGCAACGAGCAGGAACAAAACCTGGTAGCCCGCAATACCCAATATCTGCACACCCTGCTAGAACCCTATCTGGAGACGCTCAAACGCCAGTTTACGCTGATTTACCAGCAGGTAAATTATCAGGACTTCATTGAGCCGACCATTCGCAACGGCGAGCACTATCTGCAGTCGTGGCGGGCCTATCACAAGGTGATGGAGCTCGACTATGTCTATGTCGGCACCGAACATCGCAAGATGCTGATCCATCCGGCATGGCAGGCTGACGAAAGGTTCGATCCCCGGGTTCGCCCCTGGTACAAGCTGGCGGCCAGCCACCCCGGCCAGATTGTCTTTACCGACCCCTACTACGACTACACCCTCGGCACCCTCACCATGGCGCTGGCCCGAGTCATCCTGACCCCGGACGGCAAACGGGTCGGTGTGCTCTCCCTCGATACCCAGCTCACTCCGCTCGCCAGCTGGCTCAACAACAAACGCGGTGTGGATTATCACGACGGGCGGGGTTATCAGATGCTGATCAACCACGAGGGGCTGGTACTGGCGCACCCGGATCGAGCCCGCGTCTTCAAGCCGCTGGCCGACCCTACATGGCTGACACGGATGAAGGGCGATCAGGGCTTCTTCCTCGATGAGGCAAGCGGCCAGATGGTCGCCTACAACCGCATTCCCGAGCAGCGCTGGGTCCTGCTCAGCGTCGAGCCTACCGCCAGCATGGAACGGGTGATCGACAGCGTCTCCATCAACGTGCAGCTGATGATCGGCGTTGCCTGCATACTCTATCTGCTGCTCGCCATGCTCTGGTCACGCTACTTCCGCCGCATGCTGGGCGAGATCACCCTGCTGATCCGGGCCAGCCGCTCCGGCGGCATCGCCTACAACGGCCGCCGCATGCTGGAGCTGGCCAAGGTCTACGAAGAGATGGATGCCGCCAGCCAGGACTTCGCCCAGATCCGGCTGCAAGCCAATCAGGACAAGCTCACCGGCCTCTACAACCGCCGCTTCTTCGACGAGTGCCTGCAACAGCAGATCAAGCAGGGCCACCCCTTCGGGCTGGTGATGTTCGATCTCGACAACTTCAAACGGGTCAACGACACCTTCGGCCACCAGACCGGTGACGTGGTGCTCAAGCGGGTGGGCAAACTCGGCATGCGACTGTTCCACGACTGGGGCTGGTTCTGCCGCTATGGTGGCGAAGAGCTGGTGCTCATCTTCCGCTACGGCGAGGATCAACCCATGCTCCCCTCCCTGCTGGAGACCTTCCGGATCGGGGTGGAGCAGCTGGAGTGGCGCGAGGTGGATCTCACCATCACCATCAGCGGCGGCGTCGCCTTCAGCAAACCCGGTATGTCGGGCAAAGATCTGATTGAGCTGGCAGACAACGCCGTTTATCGCGCCAAGCGGGAGGGGAAAAACCGCATCTGCTTCCCGCAAAACGGCGAACAGACAGCACTGCCGGATGAACCGCGTCCCGCGGACAAGGCGTCTGATGAGGAGCCGCTACGCGCCAACGAGGCATGACAGCCAACAGCTGCGCTCAGATAACAAGAGAGAGGCCTTCCGGCCTCTCTCTTTTTTCATCACCACTTTTTCATCGCCACCAACCGGAGTTCAAAGCTGCCACTCCAGCACGGGCCAGCCCAGATCCTCGGCCTGCTGGCGCAGTGCGGGGGCCGGATTGACCGCATGGGGATGGCTCACCGCCCGCAGCATGGGCAGATCATTGTGGGAGTCGCTGTAACCAAAGCTTCCCTGCCAGAGCTGTTCTCGCCCGGCAAAGAGCTGGTTGATGCGGGCCACCTTGCCGTCGCGAAAACTGAGGGTGCCGCGGGTCTGGCCGGTCAGCATGCCGGACTCTTCATCAAGCAGGATGGCGACACAGTGCTCCATCCCCAACATCCGCGCCATGGGGGCCACCAGATGTTCGCCGGAGGCGGAGATGAGCACCAGCTCGTCGCCACGCTGGCGGTGCCACTCGATACGTGCCAACCCCTCGGGGTAGATGCGCTCGCGCAGCACCTGCTCGGCAAAGCGGGTGCAGAGCGAGTCGAGCCACTGGCGCGTCTTGCCCGCCAGCGGTTGCAGGGTGAAGGCCATGTACTGGTGCATGTCCATCTTGCCCTGATGGTAGAGGGACATCATCCCCTGCTCCTCGGCAATCATGCTGGCGGGGGCCAGCTCCTCGGCCACCATGTACTCCAGCCAGAGGCTGGCGGAATCCCCGGCAATCAGGGTCTCGTCCAGATCAAACAGTGCCAGTGCCATGGGCGCTCCTCGCAGTGAAAATGGAAATGAAATACGGCCTCATGCTACCTCACAGAGCAGATCCCGGGCCACTACCAGGGTCACGGAGCGCCCCACCGGCAGCAGCTCGCGGGCCGAGCGGTTGAGGCAATCCACCGTCAGCACGCCTGCCTCGCAGGTCACCTGATAGCGGATCACGTTGCCAAGCAGCTGTTGCCCGCTGATCACCCCCGGCAGGTTTGGTTCGTCGCTGTGGGTGCCAGCCGGCAGCAGGGAGAGGGACTCGGGTCGCAGCGCCAGCTTGCCCTGAAAACGGGGGCCAAACAGCGACTTGCCCTGCTCGGCGCCAAGCAGGTTGTAGTTGCCGATAAAGCTCGCCACAAACTCGCTGGCGGGACGGGTATAGATCTCCTCCGGCGTACCACTCTGGACGATGGATCCCTTGTTCATCAGGAAGATCCTGTCCGACATGGTCAGCGCCTCCTCCTGATCGTGGGTCACGAAGATGGTAGTGAGCTCAAGGCGCTGCTGGATCTCGCGGATCTGCTGGCGCAGGCTGCGGCGGATACGGGCATCCAGCGCCGAGAGCGGCTCGTCCAGCAGCAGGATCCGCGGCTGCACCACCAACGCTCGGGCCAGCGCCACCCGCTGGCGCTGACCGCCGGAGAGCTCGGCTGGATAGCGGCGCTCGAAACCGATCAACTCCACCAGCTCAAGCGCCTCCTGCACGCTGGCGGCGAGATCCCGCCCCGGCTGGGGTTTCATCTTGAGGCCGAAGGCAACGTTGTCCCACACCGTCATGTTGGGGAAGAGCGCATAGCTCTGGAACACCATGCCGATACCCCGCTTCTGGGGTTCCTGCCAGGTGATATCTTCACCAGCCACCCGCACCTGACCGCCATCCACCGGGGTGAGCCCGGCCAGCGCCCGCAGCAGGGTTGACTTGCCACAGCCGGAGGGGCCAAGCAGGGTCACCAGCTCCCCCTTGCGAATGCCGAATTCGATCCCCTCGAACACTTTGGTGTCGCCATAGGATTTGTGCAATTGATTCACTTCTAGATGGAACATGTTGATTCACCGATGAAATCTGTTGGCCGCCCAGGTGAGCAGCAGGGTCAGCAGGAAGTAGCTCATCACCAGTGCGCTGGTGAAGTGGCCCGAGGTGGCGCGCATGTTGTAGAGGTAGACCTGCAGGGTCTCGTAACGGGTACCCACCAGCATGTTGGCAAACACGAACTCGCCGAGCAGGAAGGAGAGCGAGAGAAACAGCGCCGCCAGCAGCCCCTTGCGCAGACAGGGGATCACCACCAGCAGAAAGGCGCGCCGACTGCTCGCCCCCAGCAGGTGGGCGGCATCCATCAGATCCTTCAGCGGCACGCCCTGCAGGCTGTTGGCCAGCGCCCGGTACATAAAGGGGAGCACCACGGTGAACCAGGTGCCGATCAGGATCCACGGCGTGCCGATAATCGGCAGCACGCCGTCAGCGTAGATCTGCAACAGCCCGACCGAGGAGACCACCGGCGGCACCGCGAAGGGGAGCAGGATCAACAGGTTCATCCAGGGATCCAGCTTGGGGAAGTAGTAGGCCACCACTAGCACGGTCGGTACCAGCACCAGGGTTCCCAGCAGCAGGGTCGCGAAGCAGACCAGGAGGCTGCGGCCAAAGGCCGCCAGAAAGCGCGGGTCGCCCCACAGCTTGAGATACCAGTCGAGGGTGAAGCCATCCGGCAGCAGGGTCGCCCCCCAGCGGGTGGAGATGGAGTAGAGAAAGGTAGCCAGCAGCGGCAGCAGCAGGGTGGCGACCAGCCCACCCAGCACCCACTTGGGCCAGCGCGGCGTCAAATCATGCATGGGATTGCCCCTTGTTCACATAGCTCTTTTTCAGCAGCCACTGGTTGGCGGCCGTCACTACCCCCAGCAGCACCATCAGGATCACCGCCAGCGCCGCCGCCATATTGGGCTCGAGGAAGATATCGCCGGAGACCAGGCTGGCCACCCGGATGGTCACCAGATTGAAGTTGCCGGTGGTGAGGGCGTAGGCGGAGGCATAGGCCCCCACCGCGTTGGCAAACAGGATGATCAGGGTGCCAAGCAGCGCAGGCGTCAGCACCGGCAGCGCCACGTGCCACACATACTGCCCCTTGCTCGCGCCGAGCAGCGCGGCCGCTTGCGGCCACTCATCCTGCAGCGCATCGAAGGCCGGATAGAGCAGCAGCAGGGCGAGCGGGATCTGGAAGTAGGTGTAGATGAGGATAAGGCCGCTGCCCGAGTAGAGGTTGAAGCCGTCTATCAATCCCCAGGATTTCAGCAGCAGGGTCACTGCACCGTTGATGCCGAGAATGATGATGAAGGCGAATGCCAGCGGCACGCCGCTGAAGTTGCCGGTCATGGTGACAAAGGCCAGCAGCACCCGCTTGACCCGCTCGCCGCTGTGGCGCAGCGCCGCCGCCCCGAGGGTGCCGATGGCAAGCCCCGCCAGACTGGCGATACCGGCGATGCGCAGCGAGTTGCCGAACGATTGCAGGTAGAAGGGGGAGCTCAAAATCTCCCGGTAGTAGTCGATGCCCCAGCCATCCGGGGTTTGGAAACTGCCCACCAGCACCCACACCATGGGGGCAAGCTGGAACAGGATCATCAAGAGGATAAAGGGCAGCAGCACCAGCGCGGGCAGCCAGTGGCGGCGCACCTTCTGCTTGGTTGCCACGGGTTGATCCACCAGGATCTCGGTGGTTGCAGGCATCATCAGTGCACCTCGCGCATAAAGGCGGCCTTGAGCAGCGGTGGCGCTGCCGGCTTGTCGTGGGAAACCCCCAGCAGATCCGCCATCAGGGCGCAGAGCTGGGTCTGGGCAATCGCCACCCCATCCGGCCAGCGCTCGACGAAAGCATCGCCAAACAGCCAGAGCGGCACGGTGCGCTCTTCCGGCAGGGTGCCGCCGTGGCTCAGGTCGTTGTTCATGCCGTGATCCGAGGTGACTACCACCTGATACCCCTCCGCCAGCCACTGGGGCAGCAGGTCGGCCAGCAGGCTGTCCATGCGGCGCGCCTGATTGCGGTACTGGCGGGAGTCGAAGCCAAACTTGTGGCCCACATCATCCACCCCCATCGGGTGGATCAGCAGAAAATCGGGATCGTACTGGCTGCGCAGCCACTCGCCATCCATCAGCAGATGGCTGTCGGGGTAGTTGTCATCCCAGTAGAAGCAGCCGTGCTGGATCGGCAGCTGCTCGTCGTGGGTAAAGCGATCGCGGGCCGCCAGCCAGGGGCTCTTGTTGTAAAGCTCGCTCACCCAGTAGTAGGCCGCCGCCGCGGTGCGTTTACCCGCGGCGCGGGCCAGATGGAAAATGGAGTCATGCAGACTGAGACGACTCACCCCGTTGTGAGTGATGCCGCTCGCCACCGGCGGGACGCCGGTCAGGATGCACTCGTAGAGAGGCCGGGAGAGGGATGGCAGGGCGCAGCTGAGGGTCGTATAGAGGCCACGCTCCGCCTCCACCATGCCTGCGAGGTAGCCCATCCCATGGGCTACCCCGGCAGAGAGGCCATCCACAAGTACCACTATCACCTTGTGTTGCACTGGCCGCTCCTTACTGCATGTAGATCATGACGTTCTCTTGCCACTGACGCGGCAGGGCCTTGGAGCTCTGCTCCCAGGCGGCGTGATCCTGCACCGGCTTGGCCTTGGCATACTGCTCGGCCGGCAGCAGCTTGGCCTTCACGTCATCCGGCAGCGCAACGTTGCTGCGGATCGGGCGGGCATAGCCGCGGGCCAAGTTGATCTGACCGGCATCGGAGAGGATGTATTCCCGCGCCAGCTTGGCAGCGTTGGGGTTCTTGGCCCACTTGTTGATGATGGTGGTGTAACCGGCGATGACGGAGCCGTCGCTCGGGATCACCACTTCAAACTTCTTGGGGTCGATCTGGTCGCGGTAGTTGAGGGCGTTGAAGTCCCACAGCACACCCACTTCCACCTCGCCCTTCTCGATGTTGGCGATGGTCGGGTCGTTCAGCGACAGGCGACCCTGCTGGGCCAGCTTGCCGAACAACTCCAGGGCGGGCTTGAGATTCTTCTCGCTGCCACCGGTGGCATAGGCCGCCGCCAGCACGCCGTTGTTGGCTTGCGAGGCAACACCCACATCACCCAGCGTCACCTTGTAGTTGCCGCCCAGCAGGGATTGCCAGCTGGTGGGGGCAGCCTTGACCAGATCCTTGTTGATCAGGAAGGCGATGGTGCCGGTATAGGCCAGCATCCAGTGACCATCCGCATCCTTGGCCCAGTTGGGAATGTCAGCCCAGGTGGAGGGCTTGTAGGGTTGGGTGACCCCCTGCTTGACCGCAACCGGGCCGAAGGCACCGCCCACGTCGCCGATGTCGGCGGTGGCGTTGGCCTTCTCGGCGGCGAACTTGGCGATCTCCTGCGCCGAGCTCATGTCGGTATCCTGATGCTTGATGCCGTAGATGTTGCCCAGCTGCTGCCAGGTATCCTTCCAGTTGGCCCAGCTGTCGGGCATGCCGATACTGCTGAGCTGCCCTTCGCCGCGAGCGGCCTTCTCGAGATCCGCGATATTTTCGGCGGCAAACAGTGGCTGACTGATGGCCACCAGAGCCAGTGCACTTGCGATCACGCTTTTCATCATCCCATCCCTCTGGACTAGGTCAGTTAAGGTTCGAGAGGGATGCTAGAGGGGAAATATGACGGTCGCGGGGCGCTTTGATGGCAGTTTGATGACAATTTCCCTGTCATGTCGCTGTCATCCACAGCGGTTACAACTCTGAACCCAAGTGAAGCTGGACTACTCCAGCAAGGGCTGAACCAACAAGGGCCAGGCCAGCCCGTACAGCCAGAATGAGCGACAGGGACATGAGCGTGATTGAACCGAGATTGAGCGAACGGGTCGTGGCTGAGGGCCGCGCCTCCAAGTGTGAACAGATTTGCCAGACCCTGCGCCGCTATATCGGCAGCGGTCAGCTGGCGGCCGGGCAGCAGTTGCCCGCCGAACGGGCCCTGAGCGAGCGTTTCTCTACCACCCGCATCACCATCAAGGAGGCGCTCTCCAGCCTCGAAGCGGATGGCCTTATCTACCGGGCCGAGCGGCGCGGCTGGTTCGTTGCGCCGCCCCGGCTCACCTACGATCCCGCCATCCACACCCACTTTCACCAGTGGATCGGCGAGCAGCAGCGCACCGCCGAAACCCGGGTGCTGGCCCACGGTAGCGAGCTCGCCAGCAGCGAGCTCTGCCGCTGGATGGGGCTGGATCCTTTTACACCGCTGTATGAAATTCGCCGCCAGCGCCTGATCGACGGCCGCCCGGTGCTCCATGTCAGCCACCATCTGCTGGCGAGTCGCTTTCCCGATATCGCCAGCGCACCGCTGGCCAGCTCCCTCACCGAGCTCTATCAGCAGCGCTATGGCATAGGCCAGGGTGGGGCGAGTCTCGAGATCACCCCCTCGGCGGCGCGCGGCGCCATCGCCCGCGCCCTCAATCTGGCGGAGGGGAGCGCCGTGCTGCGGCTGGTGCGGGTCAACTACGACGAGCGGGGCGCTCTGGTGGATTGCGATATCGAACACTGGCGGCCGGATGCCATCCGTATCTGCCTCGATACCCGGGCGTTGCAACCGGCCACAAGCAGATCGCAGACCGTTCAATTCACGGAATAACCAGCACCAACAGAGCGGATCCCGCAGGATCCGCCGCGATCAGTTGTCGATATTGGGGATCATGTCGTCAAAGCTCTGATAGCCGCAGTCGGCCAGTTGCAGCGACATGGTGTAGGTCTTGCGGTGCTCCTGCTGGCCGATGGCGGGGCGGTTGAGCTTGAGCTCCTGATGCCAGTACTCCTTCATCCGCTCGATCAACCCCATCGCCTCGCTCTCGTTGAGGTGGAGCTGGCAGAGCGCCAGATAGTTGTTCGACTTGTGCATGTTCTCCACCAGATACTCCCCCAGCATCGACATCGCCTGCCGCGCCTGCTGGCGGGCGAAGCGGCTGTGCTGCTCGAAGCTGATCCGCTCGCTGATGAGGAAGTGGTAGCTGTTGTCGATGCCAAGCTGCAGGATGCCGAGCTTCTCCAGCTTGCGCAGATAGAGGTAGCAGGAGGCATCGGTCAGGCCGTACTCCCGCTTGAGATCGATCAACGTCTTGTCGCGCCAGAAGATGTTGGCCAGAAAAGCGTAGAGGCCCGGCTCGTTGTGAAACGCCTCGTCCTGCTCCTGAGTGAAAACGGCGCGCCGGCTCTGGGCATCCTGGGTGCGCTCCAGCAGCTCCTCGAACGAGAGCCCCACCAGATGGCAGATCTCCAGCAGGGTATCGAACGGCAGGGAGGGCTTGTTCATCATCCGCTTGATGGTGGCAATGGAGACCCCCATCGCCTCCGCCAGCGTTTGATAGCGGATCCCCTTGTCGGTCAGGGTCTTCTTCAGGGTATCGATGATCTGGGTGGCCAGGGTCTGGCTGTAGCTCACGGGACTCATCCTTGTAGTTGCATCGTGACTGCATGGTTATGCCGCAGCGGGGTCGCCTCTATTTTTACCGCCAAGGCTCAGATATTGACACCAAAAAGATGGTGGTCGCTCGTAAACGGCTGAAATGGCGCCGAGGCCTGACCAGTTCCGGCCAGCGGTCGCAAAATCTGATACCCGCCAGCGCATATCCTTGAACCGGAAAACATTTTGCTAGTGCTGCATAGCTCATCACGCATACTTTTGTCGTATCGAATTCAAGACCCTTCCTGGTTTAGAAATCGATTGTTTGCTTCCAAATTTGTATTTTTTAAACCGCAAGGTTTTTCCTTTTTCCTGATCTTGAGCGGCGCTTGCAAAAGCACCGCTCTACTCTTTTTTGCGCCATGAAAAACGCCTGCCACAGGGCAGGCGTCAGCAGATGGCAACCCAATCAGATATAGCGAATGGCCGTCAGCGCCATCACCACCGCCATGCTCGCCATCATGGGGACGAAGGTGCGCTTCACCACATCCACCGGACTCAGGTTGGCGATGCCGGAGACCGTGATGATCACCCCCGCCACCGGCGAGATGGTGCGGCCAATGCCGGCCGCGAACAGGATCGGCACCAGCAGCAACAGCGGGTTGATGTCGAACTGGCTGGAGACCAGCGGCACGATGGGAATAAACGCCATCACCGGGGCATTGCCCGAGCCGGTGATAAAGGCGGTCAGCAGGATAAAGAGCGAGAAGACCAGCGACAGCCCGAGCGGGTTGAGCTCGAACGACTTGGCCAGATCGATCAGCTGGGTGATGGCGCCGATATTGGTGAGACCGGCGGAGAAGAACTCGGCCGCCAGCATCAGGGTCAGCACGCTGCCGAAGATCATCCCGGTGCCGGTCAGCCAGGCCTCGAAATTGGCGAACGCCTTGTTGAGGGAGCGGTAGCGCAACGCCTCAATGATGATGCAGAGGGTCATGGTCGACATCATGGCCACCGGAATGGTCATCTTGATGGCGCTGACAAACAGCTCGGAGAAGCCGAACAGAAAGACGAAGGGGATCACCGGCAGCAGGGCGTAGTAACCCGGGGTGTTCTCGTGCTTTGCCTCCAGCTCGTGCAGATACTTGCCCCGCTCGGCGGCGGTATCATGGCCATCCTTGCGGTCGCAGTAGCGCTGCCACACGATATTGACGAAGGGGATGATCACCAGCAGCGCGATCTGGAACAGCAGCTGATGGTTCACCACGAACGGCATCACCTCGATATTGATCGCCTTGGCACCGATCACCGCATTGATCTGGCCGGGACCAAACTCCCACGCGGTGGGGATAACGATAGTCGCCACCGCCGTCTTGGCGCTGATCCCGGCATTGCGCAGCAGCGGATAGAGGGTACCCATCAACAGCAGGGAGAGCGAGGTCGCCCCGGTGATAAAGACATAGAGGATGGAGACCAGCAGCAGGATGATCGCCAGCAATACATAGGGATTCTTCAGCGCCATGATGGGGCGGGAAGTGGCCTTCACCAGCGCCGCCGAAGCGCCGATCTGGTTGAGGTAGGTGGCCACCCCGGCAATCGCCACCAGGGTCAGACCGGTGGAGGCGAGGCGGGAGTTGGTCACCATGGCGAACTTCTCCCACAGATCGAAGAACCAGAAGCCCTGACTGTTCTCGGCGGGCAGGATCGGATTGATCCCCACCCACTGGGCATACGCCAGCAGCACCAGACCCGCGGTCAGCAAGGTCGCCTGCGGATTGAACCGCTTGAGCATGGCGTAGGCGACCAGCCCCACCACCACCAGAATCAATATTGTCGACATATTTATTATCCTTGTTGCAGCACCCGTGACGACCCGATTACATCTGATTGTTATTTCTCATAATCGGGATTCGGCAGCGTATCAGTCGCCCCCGGCAAATAGAATTGGTCGATGTGACCAGCGCCGCAATAATAAAGATTTAATCAATAGCGAAACGCTCGGCAAAATATTGCCCTAACACACTCCAGATAATCAGAATGTGGAGCCCTTCAAAGTTGTCGTCAGGCCGCTGTGCGCCCCCTCATAAAATAGCGACTCACCCTGCCCGCCCCCTTTTTTCGTCTCACCCATCAGCAAACGGCGCCGTGGCCAACCGGCCGGTCGGGTTCGGCCAAGTCGGCCCTTGTTCCTCTTGGGGCAGCCAGAGAGCAGATGAACGACATGCAGCAAAAGCGACCATTGTCGAGCAAAAATGCAGCAACAAAGAGAGTCAAACATCGCCTTTTGCAGATAAAAAATGCAACCAGCCAAAAAATTTTGGCCGCCAGCGACGAGATCCGACCGGTCAAAATAACAACAAAAAGTTGGCAATCGACCTCATTTACAACTGATTAATCATCATTCAGTTTGCAATCAGATGCTCCTTGCGGAGCGAAAAAGAAACCCAAGGGATATCAACCCCCTCCGGCCGATCGGCCAGCAAATAGCCCGGTCACGGTTATTTCGTTTATTTTGGTAATTTATAAATAAAGTGATAACTCTAAATTAATCATTAATTACCCAGTTATTGTTTGCGCCGATTTTTATTTGTAGCAAATCACAGCCGGCACACGGGTTGTTATTGAAAAACGAGCTGACTATACTGCGCCGCCTCGAATACAGGAGTGCAGGAAATATTAATAACTTTCATGGATGAAAGAGTTCAATCACACGCAGTTCACACATCAGGACAGATAATCCATGAACAAGTTTAACAGTGCAGTTGCCCTCTCCCTGCTCGGTCTCACCCTCAGCGGCGCCGCGTGTGCCGAGGGCTGGTATCTCGGTCTGGATCTCACCACCTCCAAAATGGATCTGGATGGCGTGGCCCAGCGAGCGCACGACGCCAACATCATCGACGACCAGCTCGACGGTGGCAGCCTGATCGTCGGCTACCACCTCAACGACTGGCTGGCCATCGAAAGCGGTCTGCATGCCCAGCGCATGAGCCAGCTGATGTGGATCACCAGCCCGGGCCTGACCGGCTTCACCGACACCACCATCGACACCCGCAGCATCAGCCTGGCCGCCAAGCTGAGCCAGCCGCTGGCCTGGGGCTTCAGCGCCTACGCCAAGCCGGGCGTGGCTTACACCAGCACCGAAATCGAGATGATCGGCAACGGCACCATCCTCGGCATGAGTGTTCAGGGTCGCCGCAGCGAGACCAAGGGTACCGTTCACCCCAATCTGGAAGTGGGCATCGACTACGCCTTCAACGACCATATCTCCGCCGGGATTGGTTACGAGCGCCAGTTCAACGCCATGACCCTGGGTGACGATCACTACTCCCTCGACACCCTCAAGCTGGGCATTCGCTACCACTTCTAAGGCGGCCGCGATCCCATGCAAAAGGGCCGCAGGTTTCACGCCTGCGGCCCTTTCCATTTGCCGTCCCGCCCTCAGCAGATCCGGTTCTTGCCCTGCAGCTTGGCCTGATAGAGCGCCCGATCGGCACGCACCATCAGGCTCTCCTTCTGCTCATCCTGCTCATACTCCGCCAGCCCGAAACTCAGGGTCGCCGGGCCGTGAGGGCAGATCGTCTCGCGCTGCAACAGCAGCTGGAACTTGCTCGCCACCAGTTGTGCCTCGGCATGACGGGTATTGGGCAGCACCACCATAAATTCATCGCCGCCCCAGCGGGCCAGCAGATCGATCTCGCGAATATGGCGGCGGATCAGCGCCACTATGTTGATCAGGGTCTGATCCCCGGTGTGGTGGCCATAGCTGTCGTTGATCTGCTTGAAGTTGTCCACATCCATGGCGATCACCGTGAAGGGCTGATGGAAGCGCCGTGCCCGCTCGCACTCCAGCTGCAACGCCCGCTCCAGCCGATAACGGCTGGCGGCGCCGGTCAGCGCATCGGTCTCTGCCAGCAGGCGATTCTCGTCCACCTTCCGCAGCAACTCATCGTTTAGCTGTGCCAGCTCGGCGGTGCGCTCGGCGATCAGCTGCTCCAGCGAGTGGTTGCGCCGCTCCAGCTGCTCCTGCAGCAGCTTGCTGGCGTGGATATTGCGATGGGCGCCGATCATCCGCGCCACCGAGCCATCGGGATTGCGGGCAATAATGTGGCCGCAATCCTCAATCCAGAGGTAGTCGCCATCGCGGGTGCGGCAACGATACTCGGCACGATACTCATGGGCGCTGCCATTGAGACAGAGATCGAACTTCGCCATCACCGCCGCAATGTCATCGGGATGGATCACGCTCTCCCAGGTAAAGACGGTATTGCCGAGGGAGTGCGGTTCATAGCCCAGCATCTGATACCAGCCGGGATTGCGATAGACAAAGCCGGTATTGGCATTCCAATCCCAGATGCCGTCGCTGATCACCTCCAGAATCCCGTGTACCACAGACTCGCTGAGGTCGGAGATCCTGACCGGATCACTCTCTTTGCCCATATGAGGTCATCCTCTCTTCTTGCCTGCGTCACTCTTGCTTGCCCACCAAACGGCGTTGTCGAGTCGGCGTGAAGCGCTACCTTGGCACACGGCGAAAATCCTGTCAGCCAGAATGCCACTCTCCCCCTGCTATCCGGTTATCGGCTGCTCGCTCTGCATGATAAATGGGCCGTTCAGGGCGTCAGCAAGTGTGGCTCAAGTGCAGCCCATTTGCTGACCAATACCCAGAGGCAGCCGTGATGGGGAACAGACAGAAGGCAAACAGGCAGAGCGTCTGCGTAGGGTGTAATAAGCGAAGCGCATTACACCTTTTGCCAGCTCAATATCAGCGGTGCAATTCACTTCGTTCTTTGCACCCTACCCGCCCTCACCCTGCCCTCTCCCAGAGGGAGAGGGGATATGGCGTTGGCATAGGGGTAAATGGAAAAAATAAAAAAGGACTGGGAGCATGGCGGCGTTTTTCAAGATAGTTGTCGCGTAACCCTGTTTTAAGCCGCTTGTTTTTCTTCTGGTTCTGACCGCTCTGGGTTCAGCATCACGGCTCCTATCGGTGTCCAGTTTCGTGTGTTCCCACTCC